>NZ_JAIWJZ010000121.1:0-5692 GCF_020216105.1 Enterobacter sp. K16B | reverse complement strand
CCGCCGCCATGAAAAAAATGGGAGCCGAAAGGAATGCCAGCGTGGCACAGATAGCTATCGCATGGGCTATTGCGAAAGGTACCCTTCCCCTCGTTGGTGCGACTAAAGTCCATCACGTTCTGGACGCCGCCTGCGCTTCAGACATCCAGTTACGCGATGAGGAAATCATCCTGCTGGAACAACTCGCCGCAGAGACCAGAGTGGATACACGAGGCGCCTGGGAAAAACCGATGGTGTAAAGCCCGTCCGGAACAGACTGTCATGAATGACACTAACGAACGGGCTGTTCCGGGCGATCCTAATCTGCATCACTTTTACTGCTTTGTATGAAGGGTGAGAATATGAAAATCATTTGCCTCGAAGAACATTATCTTGACAGCGAGTTAGGGCGAGCGTGTATGCCTGTTGCGCTTGAGCAGGCACCTTTCCTTGGCGACTGGGGGAAAACCGTCGCTGATGGTCATAATCCTGACCGAAGCCGGCCGCAGATAGAAAAGAATGCGCTGATAAACGCGAAAGGCGCTGATTTGGGAAGCCGCCGCCTCAGGGATATGGATGAGGCTGGAATTACCCTGCAGATACTCTCTGTGGGCGGATTCCCCCAGCTGGCACCCAAGGATGAAGCGGTAACATTAAATACGGCGGCAAACGATCGCCTTGCCGGGGCGGTAAGAAATCACCCGGATCGCTTCGCGGCATTTGCCACACTTCCCTGGGCACAGCCGAAAGATGCTGAAAATGAGCTTGTCCGCGCAGTTGAAAAACTAGGATTTAAAGGAGCACTGCTGAATGGCAGACCCTCTTCATGCTTTCTCGATCATCCTGACTATGACTCCCTGCTTTCCCGCTTTAATAAACTGAATGTGCCACTCTATCTTCATCCCGGATTACCGCTTAAAAGCGTACAGCAGGCCTACTTCACGGGCTTCAGCGCAGAGGTCAACGCCCGGCTTTCTATGTTTGGCTGGGGCTGGCATCACGAAGCGGGGATCCATTTGTTGCGGCTGATGTTATCGGGCGCATTTGATAAATATCCCAACCTGCAGGTAATCAGTGGCCACTGGGGGGAGATGCTGCCCTTCTGGCTGCAGCGTCTTGATGACAGCCTACCACTGGCTGCAACGGGTCTGTCACGCACGCTAACGAGAACCTTCCAGGAACACGTTTACGTTACCCCGTCAGGTATGCTGACGCTACCGCACTTCAAGTTTATCTACGAGTTAATGGGGGCAGAAAGGATCCTGTTCTCCGTCGATTATCCCTATCAGACCCTGGACGGTGTAAAAACCTTTATAGACAGTCTGCCCGTCAACAAGGCTGAAAAAGAGGCCATCGCATTTCGCAATGCAGAACATTTACTGGGCATCACGGCGTAGTTCACGGGTTCGTGATGACCGGTACAATGAGAACAGTTGACCATTATTAGTTTTTGTCTAAAAGTGAATGAGTCTTTACTGCTCTAAAAAAAATAATGGTGTCACTCTATACTGGGTTAAACATTCACCAAATATATTTAACCCATTGAAATGAAAAATATCCTTATTGTTTCAGGCCATCCTGAGCTTACCCATTCCGTCGCCAATGCCACGATCCTTGATGAAGTGGCGACCGCCCTTCCCGATGCTGAAATTCGTCGTCTGGACTGGCTCTATCCGGACGGCAAATTCAATATCGCTGCGGAGCAGGAAAGCCTGCTCAGGGCCGATGTGATTGTCTGGCAGTTTCCTTTTTCCTGGTATGGGCTGCCCGGGTTAATGAAACAATGGCTGGACGAGGTCTTTGTCCACGGCTTCGCGCATGGCTCAACGGCGAAACTGGGCGGTAAAAAGCTGCTCCTCTCCTTCACTACAGGGGCGCCGCAGGTGCTCTATACCGCTGACGGTTTCTTTGGCCATGCCATAGAAGAGTATCTTATTCCATTCGAGACCACGGCAAGGCTGTGCAATCTTGAGCTGCTGGCGCCGGTTTATACCTGCGGTATCAGCTATGCCGACCGGGATGCCGACAAAATCGCGCAGCAAAAAACGCTTGCCCGGGAACACGCTTCAAGGCTTGTCGAGCTGCTCAACTCCGTCGTGAATAATCCAGAGGGAGAATAACGATGCAGTATACCCGGCTCGGTAAAAGTGACTTACTGGTCTCCCGCATCTGTATGGGATGTATGGGATTTGGCGACCCGTTAACGGGCCAGCATCGCTGGACGCTGGACGAAACAGCAAGCCGGGACATCATCCGCTACGGTCTCGAAAAGGGTATCAATTTTTACGATACCGCCATCGCCTATCAGAACGGCTCCAGCGAGCGATACGTTGGCCGGGCGCTGCGGGAGATGGCAAAACGCGAGGACGTGGTGCTGGCCACCAAGTTTCTGCCGCGAACCGCCGCGCAAATTGCCGCGGGGATCGGCGGAAAAGAGGCAATAGCCCGATCGCTCGATCAGAGCCTGCAGAATCTGGGGATGGACTACATCGACCTCTACATTTACCACATCTGGGATTACAACACGCCGGTTATCGAGGTGCTTGAAGCGCTGCATGCCGCCGTTACTGCGGGCAAAGTGCGCGCTATTGGTATTTCCAATTGCTATGCCTGGCAGCTTGCGAAAGCGAACGCCCTTGCCGAACGCGAAGGGCTGACGTCCTTTGTTTCCGTGCAGAGCCATTACAACCTGATTATGCGTGAAGATGAACGAGAGCTCTTCGGTCTGTGCGCTGAAGATAATATCGCCATGACCCCCTATAGCGCGCTGGCCAGCGGTCGTCTCTCGCGTAAAGAAGGCCACACTCGGCGAGCCACGGAGGATGACTATGCGCGAGGAAAATATGACAGCACGGCTGAACAGGATCGGAGCATTATTGAGCGCGTAGCCGAACTTGCCGAACGGCATCAGGTCTCCATGACGGAAATATCTCTCGCCTGGCTACTGACAAAAGTCACGTCACCTGTCGTAGGGGCCACAAAAAAAGATCACGTCGATGGCGCGGTAAACGCAGTCAATCTTCAACTGAGCCCGGAAGAAATCCAGTTTCTGGAAGAAACCTACCAGCCGCACGTTCTGACGGGGATCATGGCGCAAAACACGCCGCAAACGAAGGACGTTAAGCAGGTCTGGACGCGGTAGCCCTTACCGGAACTGGCTCCTGTTAAGCCATAGCGCTTTTCTGCCTTATCAAGACAAAGGAGGTTTTATGATCTGGTTACTGCATCACAGAGCAGCAGCATTGTTTTTGTTTGCCTTTATCTTCCTCATGCCCATTAGTCATGCTCATAGCCGTGAAAAGACCGACATTAAAACGCTCGTTATCGTCTCTCACCCTTATCCGGAACGCTCAGTTCTGACAAAAGGGCTGCAGGAAGCCGCTGAGAGTCTGGAAGGCGTGACGGTTCGCAACCTTGAGACGCTGTATGGCTATGACACACGTCGGATTAATGGTGACGCGGAGCGAAAAATGATGCGTGAGCACAGGCGTGTTGTTTTTATCTTCCCGACACACTGGTTCAACATTACGCCAATGATGAAGGCCTGGCTGAATGAAACCTGGGGAAGTGTCGGACCCGGTCTTTGGCAGGGAAAGGAGATGTTTATTGTCAGTACGGCTGCGGGGGGACGCTCTACTTACGGGCCGGACGGCAGGATCGGGGTATCGCTCGCGGATGTGTTTTTACCGATGAAGGCAAGCGCCCTGCACGCAGGTATGACGTGGCTTCCTCCCCTTGTCTTTGAGAGCGCCAGCAGCGATCGATTACCTTCTTACCAACACCAACTTATAGAACGTCTTAAACAGCCATTTCAGTAAAAGGATCATCGTGAAAAAGACTCTTATGCTTTTAATTTGGATGCTAATAAGCAGCCCTGTCTTTGCAACAAAACTGGACGCGCCGGATAAGGTAGTGATGAATATCTTTGAGCTTGGCGTCAGGCACGATCGGGACAAAGATTTTGCAGACGTAGCCAGACAGACGATTTCCGCTTCGGTTGATCATGAAGTAGGTACGCTGGCGATGTACGCCCTGCTCCGCAGCGACAATCCACGTAAGGCATTCATGGTCGAACTCTATGAAAACGAGAGTGCTTACCGCAAACATCTGAATGCCGAACCATACAAGGCATTCGCTGCCCGGGCACCTGACATTATCGTTCGGAAAAATAAAATCACTCTGGAGCCCCAATTTCTGGGGGACAAACACATCATACCGAATGAGCGAACCATTAATAATCTGGTGATCGTCGAGGTAAAGCCTGAATTACAGACCGAATTTAAAAACATCGTCATGCCTGAAATGGCTGAGTCGCTCAAAGTAGAGAAAGGCGTGTTAGCCATGTATGCCGCTACAGACTCACAGACTCCGAACCGCTGGTATTTCTATGAGATTTACGCCAGTGAGGAAGCGTATCAACTGCACCGACAAACGCCACACTTCCGTGACTATCTCAGGCAAACGGCGCATATGAGCGTCAGTAAGGACGCTATCCCGGTAAAACCGGTATTTCTTCGTAACAAAGGCGGAATCAAACAGGATCCGCACCGTTGACCAGTGAGGATTGACATGAAAAGCGTAATTGCAGCGGCGGCCATGTCGCTTGTTATTTCTGATTTTGCTAATGCTGAGGAAACAAGAGGTAAAGCTATGATGAAAATTGAACCTTCAGCGATTTCTGAAGCTGATATTCGTTCTGTCTCACCGGCTCTTGCGCGCTTTGGTCGAGAAGCTATTGCTGAAGATCTGTGGACACGCGATGCCCTCTCGCCCAGGGATCGTAGTATGGTGACCGTCTCCATGCTAATTGCCAGAAACCAGCCTGGCGACCTTAAGCACTATATAGACATTGCCCTTGATAATGGCGTTACGCCAGCGGAATTGTCAGAAATCATTACCCATCTGGCGTTCTACTCAGGTTGGCCAAATGCCATGTCAGCCGTCAGCGTGACCAAAGCAGTATTTGAAACTCGTGGCGTCACGGCAGATGCACTTCCTGAAGCTTCTCCGGACCTGCTTCCTCTCAATCAGGAAGCAGAAAAGCAGCGTTCAGAGACAGTGGAGAAAAATGTTGGCCCAATATCTCCGGGCCTGGTTAAATTCACTGCTGATCCACTCTTCCTGGATCTCTGGCAAAGACCTGCGCTGAAACCCCGCGACAGAAGCCTGATTACGGTCAGCGCGTTAATCGCATCCGGACAGAGCGCGCAGATTGGCTATCACCTCAATAGAGCAATGGATAATGGACTTTCAGCTGAGGAAGCGGGTGAGATCGTTACCCAGGCCGCCTTCTATGCTGGCTGGCCAAACGCATTTACCGCTGCTCCGGTTGTGGGAGAGGTGCTAAACAATCGATCATCGAGTAAAAGGTAACATTACTGAACACTAAAACCTGACGCACATCACAAAATTAGAGCGAACAGTTCATGAACCAACAGACGTGACATCGAGTGATTTATGGACAGCGTTTAACACAGTTATGAACCAAAACTGAGTTCATAACTGTGAGTTTGAATCGCCATTTGATTAATATCCATTTAAAACAGATTGTTATACTGTTTCTGGTGCTGTAGTAAATTATGTATATTCCTCAAACCCAGAATAGTTAAATAGGCTTTGTAGGTCGATTATCATACGGTCCCCGGAATCAGCATGTTGTGAATTTTCAGGTCCCCCCTTTTATTCCATTAGGTCTGTCGTACTGCGTTAAATG
>NZ_JAIWJZ010000120.1:0-27609 GCF_020216105.1 Enterobacter sp. K16B | reverse complement strand
CAGCCTTTCTACGTCAACTCACCGTATGGCATTACCCTGGCGCATAACGGTAACCTGACCAACGCACATGAGCTGCGTAAAAAGCTGTTCGAAGAGAAACGTCGCCACATTAACACCACCTCTGATTCTGAAATCCTGCTCAATGTGTTCGCCAGCGAGCTGGATAACTTCCGCCACTATCCGCTGGAAGCAGACAACATCTTTGCTGCGATTGCCGCGACAAATCGCCAGATCCGCGGTGCTTACGCCTGCGTGGCGATGATCATCGGCCACGGTATGGTGGCCTTCCGCGATCCAAACGGCATTCGTCCGCTGGTGCTCGGCAAGCGCGACCTCGGCGATGGTCGTACCGAATATATGGTTGCCTCTGAGAGCGTGGCGCTGGACACCCTGGGCTTTGAGTTCCTGCGTGACGTGGCGCCGGGCGAAGCGGTGTACATCACCGAGAAAGGCCAGCTGTTTACTCGCCAGTGTGCCGATAACCCTGTCAGCAACCCGTGCCTGTTTGAATACGTTTACTTCGCCCGCCCGGACTCCTTCATCGACAAGATTTCCGTCTACAGCGCGCGCGTGAACATGGGTACCAAGCTTGGCGAGAAAATTGCCCGCGAGTGGGACGATCTCGATATCGACGTCGTGATTCCTATCCCGGAAACCTCCTGCGATATCGCGCTGGAAATCGCCCGTATTCTCGATAAGCCATACCGTCAGGGCTTCGTGAAGAACCGCTACGTTGGCCGTACCTTTATCATGCCAGGCCAGCAGCTGCGCCGTAAGTCCGTGCGCCGCAAGCTGAACGCCAACCGTGCGGAGTTCCGCGACAAGAACGTGCTGCTGGTGGATGACTCCATCGTGCGCGGCACCACCTCAGAGCAGATTATCGAGATGGCGCGCGAAGCCGGGGCGAAGAAAGTCTACCTGGCTTCCGCGGCTCCAGAGATTCGTTTCCCGAACGTGTACGGGATCGATATGCCAACCGCCAACGAGCTGATTGCTCACGGTCGCGAAGTGGATGAAATTCGCCAGATCATCGGTGCCGATGGCCTGATTTTCCAGGACCTGAACGATCTCATCGACGCGGTGCGCGCCGAGAACCCGGATATTCAGCAGTTTGAATGCTCCGTGTTCAACGGGGTGTATGTCACCAAAGACGTTGACCAGCAGTACCTCGACTATCTGGATTCGCTGCGCAATGACGACGCAAAAGCCGTTCAGCTGCAAAACGATCTCGAAAGTTTAGAGATGCACAACGAAGGGTAATCTTCGGCAGGTGAGGGCGTTCGCCCTCACTTGCAACTCCCCGCAAAATCCTGCACAGTCTGCCCTGAAATCAGTAAGGGCGAAAATCATGAAACGACTCATTGTTGGGCTCAGCGGCGCCAGTGGCGCGATTTACGGCGTACGTCTGTTACAGGTTCTGCGTGACGTGGCGGACGTCGAGACCCATCTGGTCATGAGCCAGGCGGCGCGACAGACCCTCTCTCTGGAGACCGATCTCTCCCTGCGCGATGTGCAGGCTCTGGCGGATGTCGTTCACGATGCCCGGGATATCGCTGCCAGTATCTCTTCCGGCTCGTTTAAAACGGCTGGCATGGTTATCCTTCCCTGTTCGATTAAAACCCTCTCCGGCATTGTGCACAGCTATACCGACACCCTGGTCACCCGCGCGGCGGATGTGGTGCTGAAGGAGCGTCGTCCTCTGGTGCTCTGCGTACGGGAAACGCCGCTGCACCTGGGCCATTTGCGTTTAATGACCCAGGCCGCCGAACTCGGCGCGGTGATCATGCCCCCGGTCCCGGCGTTTTATCATCGCCCGACCTCGCTGGATGACGTGATTAACCAGACCGTTAACCGCGTGCTCGATCAGTTCGACATTGACCTGCCGGCCGATCTCTTCACCCGCTGGCAGGGAGCCTGAATTTGTGCACAAACAGTGTGCATGAAAAAAGACGTTGCCCTGTTTCAGGGCAATTATGCAACGGCGATCATATCCTCGACATTTAATTCGTTTTTTCCCTTTTTCTCTCTCCGGTTCGTTCGGCAGACCTGCTATCTTTCACCATTAAGGCAGTATCGCAACGTTTTATTAACATATTTAACGTCGAAGTTTTAACCAGACGGCAATGTGGCATAAGACCTGCAAGATGAAGCCTGCAACACAACACACAACACACAACACAATACATAATAAAATCACGGTACTTGAGGGTAAATGTATGAAGAAGACGGTTCTGGCTCTGTCTTTGCTGGTGGGGTTAAGTGCGGCAGCAGGTAGCTACGCAGCGCTTCCACAGACAGTTCGTATCGGTACAGACGCAACCTACGCGCCATTCTCTTCCAAGGATGCGAAAGGCGATTTCGTGGGGTTTGATATCGATCTGGGTAATGAAATGTGCAAACGCATTGCGGTGAAATGCACATGGGTGGGCAGCGACTTTGACGCGTTAATCCCGTCGCTGAAAGCCAAGAAAATCGACGCCATTATCTCTTCTCTCTCCATCACCGAAAAACGTCAGCAGGAGATTGCCTTCTCAGACAAGCTCTACGCCGCGGATTCTCGCCTGATTGCGCCTAAGGGTTCCCCGATTCAGCCCACCATCGACTCGCTGAAAGGCAAGCATGTGGGTGTGCTGCAGGGGTCGACACAGGAAGGCTATGCCAATGCTAACTGGCGTGAGAAAGGCGTAGACGTGGTGGCTTATCAGAACCAGGATCTGATTTACTCTGATCTGGCGGCAGGCCGTCTGGATGCGGCATTCCAGGATGAAGTCGCGGCAAGCGAAGGCTTCCTGAAACAGCCTGCGGGTAAAGAGTTCGCCTTTGCAGGCCCGTCTGTGAAAGACAAAAAATACTTTGGTGACGGCACCGGTATTGGCCTGCGTAAGGATGATACCGAGCTGAAAGCCGCCTTCGACAAAGCCTTTGCTGAGCTGCGTAAAGACGGTACTTACGACAAACTGGCGAAGAAATACTTCGACTTCAACGTCTACGGTGACTAAGACCTGACGATAACGCACCGCAAAGGTGCGTTACGGATGGGATTGACCCAATGCAGTGCATTTGTTGCACTGTATTGGATCGCTGTGTGCATACTTACGCATTTAAAATGCAAAAATTCCCGGCTGAAAGGCATTAATCTTTGCCTGACTAAGGGGATTAATGGCACATTAGCACCACCCCGTCGTCGTAAAAATCCCGTATGAAGACAGTTTGTTGAGGATAAATATGAAAAAGCTCGTGTTGTCATTATCTCTGGTGCTGGCCTTTTCCAGCGCCACCGCGGCATTCGCAGCCATTCCGCAGAAAATTCGGATTGGTACCGATCCAACCTATGCACCGTTCGAATCAAAGAATTCAAAGGGTGAACTGGTCGGTTTTGACATCGATCTGGCCAATGAGCTGTGCAAACGCATCAAAGCACAGTGTACCTACGTTGAAAACCCGCTGGATGCGCTGATCCCGTCTCTGAAAGCGAAAAAAATCGACGTGATTATGTCCTCGCTCTCCATTACCGAAAAACGCCAGGAGGAGATTGCCTTCACCGACAAACTCTACGCGGCCGATTCTCGTCTGGTGGTGGCTAAAGCTTCCGACATTCAGCCAACGCTGGAATCCCTGAAAGGCAAACGCGTCGGCGTACTGCAGGGCACCACGCAGGAAACCTACGGCAACGAGCACTGGGCGCCGAAGGGGATTGAAATCGTCTCCTATCAGGGCCAGGAAAATATCTACGCTGACCTGACGGCAGGCCGAATTGATGCCGCTTTCCAGGATGAAGTCGCCGCGAGCGAAGGCTTCCTGAAAACGCCGGTGGGTAAAGATTACAAGTTTGGCGGCCCGTCCATTAAGGATGTGAAGTTGTTTGGTGTAGGGACCGGTATGGGCCTGCGCAAGGAAGACAACGAATTGCGTGAAGCGCTGAACAAGGCGTTTGCTGAAATGCGCGCGGACGGAACGTACGACAAACTGGCGAAAAAATACTTCGATTTTAATGTTTACGGCGGCTAATCGCCCCGTCATATAACGTGCGGCCCCTCCCGCCGAGGGAGGGGAAAAGACACGGTTCCACCACTCACGATACGACAGGGCTCGCGGTATGCTGTACGGATTTTCTGGCGTTATTTTACAGGGCGCGCTTGTCACCCTTGAGCTGGCTATCAGCTCCGTGGTGCTGGCGGTGCTGATAGGTCTGGCAGGCGCAGGGGCGAAGCTTTCGGCTAACAAACCGCTGGCGCTGATCTTTGAAGGCTACACCACGCTCATTCGCGGCGTTCCCGATCTGGTGCTGATGCTGCTGATCTTTTACGGTCTGCAGATTGCGCTTAACGGCATAACAGACGCGATGGGCATGGGACAAATTGATATCGACCCGATGGTGGCCGGTATTATTACCCTCGGTTTTATCTACGGTGCCTACTTCACTGAAACTTTCCGCGGGGCTTACATGGCCGTGCCGAAAGGTCACATTGAGGCGGCAACCGCATTTGGTTTTACCTCTTCACAAACGTTTCGTCGGATTATGTTCCCCGCCATGATGCGCTATGCGCTGCCTGGCATCGGTAATAACTGGCAGGTCATCCTCAAAGCCACCGCGCTGGTCTCACTGCTGGGCCTGGAAGACGTGGTGAAAGCCACGCAGCTGGCAGGCAAAAGCACCTGGGAGCCGTTCTACTTTGCGGTGGTCTGTGGCGTTATCTATCTGGTCTTTACGACTGTCTCCAACGGGGTGCTGCTTCTGCTTGAGCGTCGCTATTCCGTGGGTGTGAAGAGGGCTGACCTGTGATTGAGATTATTCAGGAATACTGGAAATCGCTGCTGTGGACAGATGGTTACCGCTTTACCGGCGTGGCGATCACGCTCTGGCTGCTGATCTCCTCGGTGGTGATGGGCGGTATTCTGGCGGTGTTTCTTGCCATTGGCCGCGTGTCGAACAATAAATTTATCCAGTTCCCGATCTGGCTGTTTACCTATGTGTTTCGCGGTACGCCGCTGTACGTGCAGCTGCTGGTCTTCTATTCGGGGATGTACACGCTTGAGATCGTCAAAGGCACTGAGATGCTGAATGCGTTCTTCCGTAGCGGTCTGAACTGTACGGTACTGGCATTGACGCTCAACACCTGCGCTTATACCACCGAGATTTTCGCGGGGGCCATTCGCTCCGTCCCTTACGGTGAAATTGAAGCGGCGCGTGCGTACGGTTTTTCTTCTGTGAAACTCTACCGTTGCATTATCCTGCCGTCGGCGCTGCGTATCGCGTTACCGGCATACAGTAACGAAGTGATTTTGATGCTGCACTCCACCGCGCTCGCCTTTACCGCGACGGTACCGGACCTGCTCAAAATTGCGCGCGATATTAACTCCGCGACCTATCAGCCGTTTACCGCGTTTGGCATTGCGGCGGTGCTCTATTTAATTATCTCTTATGTATTGATTAGCCTGTTCCGTAAGGCTGAAAAACGCTGGTTGCAGCATATAAAACCTTCTTCGACGCACTGAGAAAGATGATGGCTGAGAACAAATTAAACGTAATTGATTTGCACAAACGCTACGGCGAACATGAAGTGCTGAAAGGGGTGTCGCTGCAGGCGAATGCGGGCGACGTGATCAGTATTATCGGCTCATCCGGCTCGGGTAAAAGTACCTTCCTGCGCTGCATCAACTTCCTCGAAAAGCCGAGCGAAGGCTCGATTGTGGTGAGCGGGCAGAATATTAACCTGGTGCGTGACAAAGACGGACAGCTGAAGGTGGCCGACAAGAACCAACTGCGCCTGCTGCGTACGCGTCTGACGATGGTGTTCCAGCACTTTAACCTCTGGAGCCATATGACGGTGCTGGAGAACGTGATGGAAGCGCCGGTGCAGGTGCTGGGGCTGAGCAAGCATGAAGCCCGCGAGCGGGCGGTGAAATACCTTGCAAAGGTGGGGATTGACGAGCGCCAGCAGATGAAATACCCGGTGCACCTCTCCGGCGGCCAGCAGCAGCGTGTCTCTATCGCCCGCGCCCTGGCAATGGAACCTGAGGTACTGCTGTTTGACGAACCGACCTCAGCGCTGGACCCGGAACTCGTTGGCGAAGTGCTGCGCATCATGCAGAAGCTGGCCGAAGAGGGCAAAACGATGGTGGTGGTGACGCACGAGATGGGCTTCGCCCGTAACGTCTCGAACCACGTGATTTTCCTGCATCAGGGGAAAATTGAAGAGCAGGGGCACCCGGATGAGGTGCTGGCGAACCCGCAAAGCCCGCGTTTGCAGCAGTTCCTGAAGGGTTCTTTGAAGTAGGTTTTGCCTTTCTCCCTCTCCCTGCGGGAGAGGACCGCGGTGCAGCTCAATCGCCCGGTGGCGCTTCGCTTACCGGGCCTACACAAACCGTAGGCCGGGCAAACGCCGTGCCGCCCGGCATTCAGAGCGCACCGCACTCCAGCCGATATACCCAGTCGTCATAGCGCACGCCGTCAATCTCATACGCCTTTTCCAGCACCTGGGTACGCACAAATCCGGCTTTCTCCAGCACCCGCACCGACCCGCCGTTGTCCGCCAGCACGTAGGCGTTAATCGCCTTCACGCCGGTCTGGTTAAAGGCGTATTCACACACCGCGCGCAGCGCCTCGCTGGCGATGCCTTTTCCCTGTACGGCAGGCACGACTGTATAGCCGATATCGGCCTCTTCATGATTCTCAGGGCTGATTTGCAGGCCGATGTCGCCAAGGGGGGTGTCATCATTACGAAAGCGGATCACAAAAACATGTGCAGCTGTAAGCCGCGCGGCAAACACGCGTCGGGTCTCTTTTTCCGGGGCGATGGCGGCCATATAGCGCATGATGCTGCGATCTTCGCGCAGCGAGCGAAAGAAGGCCCAGTCAGTGGGTTTGAAGGGAGTGAGATGAAGCCGGGGGGTAGTGAGAGTTGCCATTGTTACGCCATTTCATTGGAACATGGCGTACGACTGTAGCATATTCACCGCACCACATCCCCCAGCGCTTCCTCAAGGTCATACCAGCGGAACGCGAACCCGGCCGCTTCCAGCCGTTTGGGCAGCGCCCGTTGCCCGCCTAATACCAGCACCGCGGCTTCACCCATCATCAGGCGGATCACCGTAGCGGGCACCCGCAAAATCGCCGGACGGTGCAGGGCATGTCCCAGCGCATGGGCAAACTGCTCATTACGCACCGGATACGGCGCAACCATGTTAAACGGCCCGCGCAGATCGTTATCCAGCAGCCAGAGAATACCGTTGACCATATCGTCGATATGGATCCAGGCCAGATACTGACGCCCATTACCGATGGGCCCGCCAAGTCCAAGCCGGAAAGGGGGAAGCATTTTCGCCAGAATGCCGCCTTTCGGTGCCAGGACAACGCCGGTCCGCAGCAGGCAGACGCGGGTCCGATCGCTCTGCGCCGCGCAGGCAATACGCTCCCACTGGGCGCAGAGTTTATGGGTGAACTCGTTATGGGGCGGCTCTTCCTCGGTGACCACCACCTCGCCGAGATCGCCGTAGTAGCCCACAGCGGAGCCTGAAATCAGCACCGAAGGCGGAGTGTGGCTGTTGCGGATAAGCTCGACCAGCTTTTCGGTGATGTTCCACCGGCTGCTGCACAACAGCTGTTTTTGCTCTTCCGTCCAGCGCTTATCGGCGATGGGTTCACCCGCGAGGTTAATGACGGCGTCGAAGCCGTCGAGATTTTGCTGATCGGCGAGATTTTTCCAGATGTCGACACCTGCCCCCAGCACCTGGCGTGCCTTCTCAGGACTGCGCGTGACCACGGTAATGTCGTGATGCAAGGCCTGCAGACGCGCAATAAGGTGACGACCAATGAGGCCTGTACCGCCGGTCAGCAAAATCTTCATACAACCTCCAGGTTTACGCCTGGCGTTTCCAGCTTAGCGTCATAGAGACGGAGTCGGCGTAACGCAGGGCGTGAAGTTTATCGATCTCAACTTCAGCATAAGTGACCCAGTGATGTTCGCGTGCGATATCGAGCACATCCTGAGTTAATTTTTCCAGCAGAGAGAAGCGGTTATTCTCCACGTACTGGATGATATTTTTGGTGATGGTGCGGTAGTTCAGCGCGTCATTGATGTCTTCACTGGCCCGCGCTTTGTCTGCGGGATAGTGAATCACCACGTTAATGACAATATCCTGACGGTTGGCGATCTCTTCATCTTTGATACCGATGAAGGTACGCAAGCGTAAATTTTTTATACGAATAATGGCGTCTGGCTGTGACATTGCAGGTCTTCTCCGTGTCAGTATTTCCCGCTCATCATACATGAGAGGCTCACAGGCACCCAGCCTCATACCGGGTTAAATTTGCTGGATTTTTTGCATCGCGCGTTCGGTCGCCGGGCGGGTACGGATGCGCTCGAACCAGTTGTTTACCGCCGGATAAGCGCCTAAGTCAATTCGGTGTTTTTCATGCGTATTCACCCACGGCCAGCAGGCAATGTCGGCAATACTGTAATGATCGCCCCCGAGCCACGGCGTCTTCTCCAGCCGACGGTTCAGAACGCCATAGAGCCGCTGAGTTTCAACCTGATAGCGCTCTATCGCATAAGGAATGGGCTGCGGGGCGTAGGCGGTAAAATGGTGATTTTGCCCAAGCATGGGCCCCAGCCCGCTGGCTTGCCAGAAGAGCCACTGCAGGGTGTGATGACGCTCGCGTAACTCCCCGCTCAGCAGCTTGCCGGTTTTCTCCGCCAGGTAGAGCAGAATTTCACCGGATTCAAACAGGCTCAACGGCCTGCCCCCGTCCGTCGGCTGGTTATCAATAATGGCCGGAATTTTATTGTTCGGCGAAATAGCCAGAAAGAGAGGGCTGAACTGATCGCCTTTGCTGATATCCACGCGAATGATCCTGTAATCCAGTTCGGCCTCCTCGAGAAAAAGGGTGATCTTGTGGCCGTTTGGGGTAGGGGCATAATAAAGGTCGATCATTCTCAACTCCTGTCCATGCGAAGAGTGGTGCCATATCAAATGAGTATAGGTGGTTGTTGTAAATCGTGAGTTTTCATCAAGTGACAGCGAGGCAAAGAGATTATATGTTGAGTCAAAACCCGATCAGCCAATGAGGATGTTATGAACCAGCCCGTAATCACGTTGTGGTCCGATGCGAATTTCTTTTCTCCCTATGTCATGAGCGTATACGTTGCGCTGGCCGAAAAAGGACTCACTTTTACGCTGAAGACCGTTGATCTTGACGGTGGTGAACATCTTAAACCGCAGTGGCAGGGATACGACCTGACCCGACGCGTGCCGGTGCTGGAAATAGAGGGGTTTGCCCTGAGCGAATCGTCGGCGATCGATGAATATCTGGAAGAACGGTTTTCGCCGCCAGAGTGGGAGCGGATCTATCCTCACGATCTGCAAAAGCGCGCCCGGGCGCGGCAGATTCAGGCGTGGCTGCGCAGCGATCTGGTGCCGATTCGCGTGGAACGCCCGACGGATGTCGTGTTTGCCGGGGTAAAAAAGCCCGCCCTGAGCGCAGAAGGCCAGGAAAGCGCCCAAAAACTGATTGATACCGCCACCTTACTGCTCGCTCATGGCAACCCGAACCTGTTCGGTGAGTGGTGTATTGCTGACGCCGATCTGGCGTTAATGCTAAACCGTTTGATCCTCAACGGTGATGCGGTACCGCAGCTGCTGGTCGATTATGCCGCGTTTCAGTGGCAGCGAGCCTCCGTACAGCGCTATGTGGCACTCTCCGCTAAGCATGCGGGCTGATAAGCCCTGACGCTTCAGGTATGATGGGGCAGTCTGTTTTCCCGAGGAGTGACTGATGAAACTGATGTTTGCGTCGGATATCCATGGATCGCTGCCCGCGACCGAGCGTGTCCTCTCCCTGTTTGCACAAAGCGGCGCGCAGTGGCTGATCATTCTGGGCGATGTGCTTAATCACGGCCCGCGCAATGCGCTGCCGGAAGGCTACGCCCCTGCGCAGGTGGCTGAAAAACTGAACGCGTATGCCTCGCGTATTATCGCCGTTCGCGGCAACTGCGACAGCGAAGTGGACCAGATGCTGCTGCATTTTCCCCTCACCGCGCCGTGGCAGCAGGTGCTGCTGGAACACAGCCGACTGTTCCTGACGCATGGCCATCTTTTTGGCCCGGATAATCTCCCGGCGCTCGCGGCTGGCGATGTCCTGGTTTACGGTCATACTCATATTCCGGTTGCTGAAAAACGCGGTGATACTTATCACTTTAATCCGGGGTCGGTCAGCATACCGAAAGGCGGATATCCTGCGAGTTATGGCATGCTGGAGGGTAATACCCTGAGCGTTATCGCACTTAATGATCAGCAAGTTATTGCGCAGGTAACGATTAATCCGTAAGTTACACCTCAACTGCAAACGCGCCGACAGAGCGCTTAGACGAGAAGGTTTCCCGATGGTGGAGCAGAGTCATTTGGCAAGTACAGAGTGGGTTGACATTGTCAACGAAGAGAATGAAGTGATCGCGCAGGCCAGCCGCGAACAAATGCGTGCGGAGCGCCTGCGTCACCGTGCGACATATATCGTTGTCCATGACGGTATGGGTAAAATTCTGGTTCAGCGCCGCACGGACACCAAAGATTTTCTCCCGGGTATGCTGGATGCCACTGCAGGCGGCGTTGTCCAGGCGGATGAGGTGCTGCTGGATTCCGCGCGTCGTGAAGCGGAAGAAGAGTTAGGTATTGCCGGTGTGCCGTTTGCCGAACATGGTCAGTTCTACTTCGAGGATGAGCATTGCCGCGTCTGGGGCGGGCTGTTCAGCTGCGTTTCTCATGGCCCGTTCGCCCTGCAGGAAGAAGAAGTCAGCGAAGTAAACTGGATGACGCCGGAAGAGATTACCGCGCGTTGCGACGAGTTTACGCCGGATTCGTTAAAAGCGCTGGCGCTCTGGATGAGCCGTAACGCCAATAACGAATCGACCAAATCCGAGAAAGAGGAAGAGGCCGAGTAAGCGCTAGCAACTCTCCCTCAGACACAGACTGGACGCGATGGGTTTTTGGTCGCGCCAGTCTCCGCCATTCAGACGCTCCAGTAACGCTTTCCCGGCTTCAATCCCAATCTTACGATGCGGTACCGCCATGGTGGTCAGCGGCGGCTGGCAGACCCGGCTGACGTCGCTATCCCCAAAACCCACTATCGCCAGATCGTCCGGCACCTTGATGCGCCTGCGCTGGCATTCGTACAGCGCCCCGCAGGCCAGTTCGTCAGAAACGCACACCAGCGCATCCAGCTCCGGCCAGGCCAGCAGGAATTCAGGCAGTTGCGCCGCACCGGTCGAGAAACTCGGCGGCATGGCCGCGTTAATCACCCGGTTTGGCGACATGTGGTGGCGCAGCATGGCTTTGTACCAGCCCTGCAGATGCTGCTGGAAAATCCACTGTTCCTGGTTGGCGCACAGCAGGCCAATATTCTGATAGCCGCGCTTAATGACCATTTCCGTGAGTTCATACATGGCCGCCACGTTATCAATCCCGATGTTCATATCGATCGGGTCGGCGCGCATGGCTCCCATCTCCATCACCGGAATAGAGGCATTCTTCAGCCAGTGACGAACGGTGTCGGTATGTTCAACGCTGAGCAGGATAGCGGCGGCGATATTTGACGCCAGCAGCGTCTCCAGCAATTTCTCTTCCTGCTCAAGGCGGTGCTGGGATTCCGCCAGCATGATTTGATATCCGGCGGGCTGCAGCACCTGCTGTAGCCCGGCGAACATCTCCGAGCAGCCTGCTTCGGAGAGGTTAGGCACCACCATGGCTATGGTCCATGAGGAGGCCGAGGCCAGCGCGCTGGCGGCAAGATTGGGCATATAACCCAGCTCCTGCACCGCGGCTTCAATTTTTTCTCGTAGTTTATCGGAAACCTGTTCAGGCGTGCGGAGTGCACGGGACACGGTCATCGTGCCCACACCGGCAAGCTGTGCGACATCGGCGAGTGTCACTTTACCAGTACTGCGCCGTTTTCGGGTTAGAGACATACACCTTCCTGCTGACCAGACGCTTTCGTTTTCCTTCATTTCACGTGACACGCAGTATACGCCTTAAATCCCTTTTTTTGCTGTGATTTCACGCCAGGATGGTAATTTGATAGCGCTATCACACTTCTGAATGTTAGATCTTGGTAGCGCTATCTTTGTGATAATCATCACGGTTAATAATGGATGTGTTGAATAAAGTTTGCTCATCTTTTGCAGTCTGGCAGGAGTGAAAAGTGCTGAAAAAATGGATATATGATACAACCATCACGCTGCAGGATAGCGTTGAAAGCTGGCCGCAGGCCCTTGAGATCTGCGCGAAACCGCTGCTGGAGCTTAAGACGATAGCGCCAGAATACGTGACGGCAATCATTGAGCAACATCATACGTTAGGACCTTATTATGTGCTGGCACCAGGGCTGGCTATGCCGCATGCGCGGCCGGAGGAAGGCGCCAAAGGACTGGGATTGTCATTATTAAAACTCAAGCAGGGCGTCTCTTTTGGTGCCGGTGAGTTCGACCCTGTGGATGTGATTATTATGCTCGCGGCACCGGACAAAAATAGCCATATCGAGATGATCTCGGCGCTGGCTGAGTTATTTTCCAGCGAGGCCGATATGGCCGAACTGCATCAGGCGAATACGCTGGAGGAGATAAAAACGATTATTAACCGCTTCTGATTTACTTTTTTAACCCGCTTTTTCACAACATTACGCGTCAGCGTGGTGGGGCGTACTCTACTCAAAATAAGGGGACAACAATGAAAATCATGGCTATTTGCGGTTCCGGCCTGGGCAGCAGTTTTATGGTTGAAATGAACATTAAAAAGGTGCTCAAAAAGCTGGAGATTGAGGCTGACGTTGAACACTCCGATCTCTCCTCGGCCACGCCGGGCGCGGCCGATCTGTTCGTGATGGCAAAAGACATTGCGGCCAGCGCCAGCGTGCCGGAAAGCCAGCTGGTGGTGATCAACAACATCATTGATATCAATGAACTGGAAGCGCAACTGCGCAGCTGGTTCGACAAACGTTAAACCTGATAAGGCGAGGTGGATATGTTTATCCTTGAAACGCTGAATTTCGTTGTTGATATATTAAAAGTCCCTTCGGTGCTGGTGGGGTTAATTGCATTAATTGGTCTGGTCGCGCAGAAAAAAGCCTTTTCTGATGTGGTGAAAGGGACCATTAAAACCATTCTTGGCTTTATTGTTTTGGGCGGCGGTGCCACGGTACTCGTTGGGTCGTTAAATCCTTTAGGCGGCATGTTTGAACATGCCTTTAATATCCAGGGAATTATTCCAAATAATGAAGCGATTGTGTCCATTGCGCTGGAGAAATACGGCGCCTCAACCGCGTTGATTATGGCCTTCGGGATGGTGGCAAATATTATCGTCGCCCGCTTTACCCGCCTGAAGTATATCTTCCTGACCGGGCATCACACCTTCTACATGGCGTGCATGATTGGCGTGATCCTGACGGTGGCGGGTTTTGAGGGGGTAGGACTGGTCTTTACCGGATCGCTGATCCTTGGCCTGATTATGGCCTTCTTCCCGGCCATTGCGCAGCGCTATATGAAGCGTATTACCGGCAACGACGAGATTGCCTTCGGCCACTTCGGCACGCTGGGCTACGTGCTCTCCGGCTGGATTGGCAGCAAGGTGGGTAAAGGCTCGCGCTCAACCGAAGAGATGAACCTGCCGAAGAACCTGAGCTTCCTGCGCGACAGCTCCATTTCTATCTCCCTGACCATGATGATTATCTACCTGATCATGGCGGTGAGCGCCGGACGTGAGTACGTCGAGGCCACCTTCAGCGGCGGTCAGAACTACCTCGTTTACGCCATCATTATGGCGATCACCTTTGCGGCGGGCGTGTTCATCATCCTGCAGGGCGTGCGTCTGATTCTGGCGGAAATCGTCCCGGCCTTCACCGGTTTCTCGGAAAAGCTGGTACCCAATGCGCGTCCGGCTCTGGACTGCCCGGTGGTCTATCCGTATGCGCCAAATGCGGTGCTGATTGGCTTCCTGTTCAGCTTCCTCGGGGGAATTGTTGGGCTGTTCATCTGCGGGCAGTTCAGCTGGGTGCTGATCCTCCCGGGCGTGGTGCCGCACTTCTTCACTGGCGCAACGGCGGGCGTGTTCGGTAACGCCACCGGTGGACGTCGCGGGGCCATGATTGGCGCCTTTGCCAACGGTCTGCTGATCACCTTCCTGCCGGTCCTGCTGCTGCCGGTACTGGGCGCCATTGGCTTTGCCAACACCACCTTCTCGGACGCGGATTTCGGCGCTGTCGGGATTGTGCTCGGCAACCTGGCGCGCTTCCTGTCACCGCTTGCCATTACCGGGCTGGTTGTGGCGCTGTTCGCGCTGCTGGTGGTGTACAACGTGTTCGCGAAAAACAAACCTGCGGGCGGTAACGCGCAGGAAAACAGCGGAGCCAAATCATGAATGAGAAAGAGATAACTGAACTCGCGCGTCACATTCGTCTTGAGACCCTGAAATCGTTGACGCAGCTGGGGTTTGGCCACTACGGCGGCAGTATGTCGGTGGTTGAAACGCTCGCCGTGCTGTACGGCGCGGTGATGAAGATTGACCCGGCAGACCCGGACTGGCCTGAGCGAGACTATTTTGTCCTGTCGAAAGGCCATGCGGGCCCGGCGCTCTACAGCACGCTGGCGCTTAAGGGCTATTTCCCGATTGAGGAACTGAGCACCCTGAACCAGAACGGTACGCGGCTGCCCAGCCACCCGGACCGGCTGAAAACGCGCGGCGTGGATGCCACGACCGGCTCGCTGGGGCAGGGGATCTCCATCGCCGGCGGCATGGCGCTGTCGCACAAGCTGGCAGGCAGGCCGAACCGAGTCTTTTGCATCGTCGGTGACGGTGAGCTGAACGAGGGGCAGTGCTGGGAAGCCTTCCAGTTTATTGCCCACCATCGCCTGAATAACCTGACGGTGTTCGTCGACTGGAATAAGCAGCAGCTGGATGGCGAACTGGATGACATCATCAGCGCATTCGATCTGGCGGGGAAATTCCGCGCCTTTGGTTTAGACGTGGTGACGGTGAAAGGTGACCATATCCCAGGGCTGCTGGAGGTGACGTCCCGTGTGCCTGCCGCGGATGCGCGCCCGCGGGTAGTGATCCTCGACAGCATTAAGGGGCAGGGGGGGCCATATCTGGAGCAGCTCAGCAACTCGCACCACCTGCGCTTGACCGCAGAGAGCAAAGCGGCCCTCAACGAGACGATTCGCCAACTGGAGGCTTCACATGATTAAGGTTGCACCGCCACGACAGAAAGATGCCGTTGAGATGCGCAAGGTTTACGCGGGCTTTGTGGCAAAACAGATTGAGGCAGGCAGTGAGATTATCGCACTGGAAGCGGACCTGATGAGCTCGATGGCGATGGACGGCGTAGCGCGCGATTATCCGCAGCACGTGATTAACTGCGGCATTATGGAGGCCAACGTGATTGGCACTGCGGCGGGGCTGGCGCTTACCGGACGTAAGCCGTTTGTTCACACCTTCACCGCCTTTGCCAGCCGTCGCTGCTTCGACCAGCTGTTTATGTCTCTCGACTACCAGCGCAACAACGTGAAGGTGATTGCCTCGGATGCGGGGGTAACCGCCTGTCACAACGGCGGGACCCATATGTCGTTTGAGGACATGGGGATCGTGCGCGGTCTGGCGCATTCGGTGGTGCTGGAGGTGACTGACGCGGTGATGTTTGAAGACGTCCTGCGCCAGCTGATTGACCTGGAAGGGTTCTACTGGGTGCGTACCATCCGTAAGCAGGCGCCGAGCGTTTATGCGCCGGGCTCGACCTTCACCATTGGCAAAGGCAACGTGCTGCGCGAGGGGAGTGATATTACGCTTATTGCCAACGGCATTATGGTGGCGGAAGCGCTTGAGGCGGCGCATCAGCTCGAGCAGGAGGGGGTCAGTGCGGCGGTCATCGACATGTTTACCCTGAAGCCCATCGACCGGATGCTGGTGAAAAACTACGCCGAGAAAACCGGACGGATTGTGACCTGTGAAAATCACAGCATTCACAACGGGCTGGGTTCGGCGGTGGCGGAAGTGCTGGTGGAAACTTGTCCGGTGCCGATGCGGCGGGTGGGGGTAAAAGAGCGTTACGGCCAGGTGGGGACGCAGGAGTTCCTGCAGAAGGAGTATGGCCTGACGGCACATGACATAGTGTCGGCGGCGCGAGAGCTGCTGTAATAAAAAAGGCGACCCTTTGTGGTCGCCTTTCTTGCCGGATGGCGCTCCGCTTATCCGGCCTACAAAACCGTAGGCCCGGTAAGCGTCAGCGCCACCGGGCTTTTTGGCTTACTGCTGCTGTGAAGACTGGATCGCCGTCAGCGCGATGGTGTAGACGATATCGTCAACCAGCGCGCCACGAGACAGGTCGTTCACAGGTTTGCGCATACCCTGCAGCATCGGCCCGATGGAGATCAGGTCTGCAGAACGCTGTACTGCTTTGTAGGTGGTGTTACCGGTGTTCAGATCCGGGAAGATGAACACGGTAGCGCGACCGGCAACCGGAGAGTTCGGCGCTTTGGATTTCGCAACGTCAGCCATAACGGCGGCATCGTACTGCAGCGGGCCATCGATCATCAGGTCAGGACGTTTTTCCTGCGCCAGACGGGTCGCTTCACGCACTTTCTCTACGTCGCTACCTGCACCAGAGGTACCGGTGGAGTAGGAAAGCATCGCCACGCGAGGTTCGATACCGAAGGCAATCGCGGAGTCCGCGGACTGGATTGCGATTTCTGCCAGCTGCTCTGCCGTTGGATCCGGGTTGATCGCGCAGTCGCCGTAAACGTAAACCTGTTCCGGCAGCAGCATGAAGAATACGGAAGAGACCAGGGAGCTGCCCGGTGCCGTTTTGATCAACTGCAGCGGTGGACGAATGGTGTTTGCGGTGGTATGAACCGCACCGGAAACCAGACCGTCAACTTCGTCCTGCTCCAGCATCAGCGTACCCAGCACCACGTTGTCTTCCAGCTGTTCGCGCGCAACGGCTTCGGTCATGCCCTTGCTCTTACGCAGCTCAACCAGACGGGCAACGTAGCTTTCGCGAACCACTTCCGGGTCAACGATTTCGATGCCAGCACCCAGCTCAACGCCCTGAGACGCCGCCACGCGGTTGATCTCATCCGGGTTACCCAGCAGCACACAGGTCGCGATACCGCGCTCTGCACAGATAGCTGCCGCTTTCACAGTACGCGGTTCGTCGCCTTCTGGCAGCACAACGCGTTTGCCTGCTTTACGCGCCAGCTCGGTCAGCTGGTAACGGAATGCAGGAGGAGACAGACGGCGGCTGCGCTCGGAGGTCGCCGTCAGGGATTCAATCCAGTCTGCGTTGATGTAGCCCGCAACGTATTCCTGAACTTTCTCAATACGCTCATGGTCATCAACCGGCACTTCCAGGTTGAAGCTCTGCAGGCTCAGGGAGGTCTGCCAGGTGTTGGTGTTCACCATGAAGACCGGCAGGCCGGTCGCGAACGCGCGTTCGCACAGTTTGCTGACGCGTGGGTCCATCTCGTAAGCACCGGTCAGCAGAATAGCGCCGATTTCCACGCCATTCATCGCGGCCAGACACGCTGCAACCAGCACGTCAGGACGGTCTGCGGAGGTCACCAGCAGGGAGCCTGCGCGGAAGTGTTCCAACATGTGCGGAATGCTGCGTGCACAGAAGGTCACGGACTTCACGCGACGGGTGTTGATGTCGCCTTCGTTAACGATGGTGGCGTTCAGGTGACGCGCCATATCGATTGCTCGGGTGGCAATCAGATCGAAGCTCCATGGCACCGCGCCCAGTACTGGCAGCGGGCTGGATTCCTGCAGTTTCGCCGGGTCAACTTTAATGACTTTCGCTTTGGAAGAGTCGTCAAAGATCTCAGACAGGTCAGGACGCGTACGGCCCTGCTCATCCACTGGCGCGTTCAGTTTGTTGACGATCACGCCGGTGATGTTGGTATTTTTCGCACCGCCGAAGCTGCTGCGCGTCAGTTCGATACGCTCGTTCAGCTGCTCTGGGGTATCTGTGCCCTGAGACATCACGAAAACGATCTCTGCGTTCAGGGTTTTCGCGATTTCGAAGTTCAGAGACTGAGCAAACTGGTGTTTGCGGGTTGGAACCAGGCCTTCAACCAGCACTACTTCCGCGTCTTTTGTATTGGCGTGGTAGTTAGCGATGATCTCTTCCATCAGCACGTCTTTCTGGTTGCTGGACAGCAGAGATTCAACGTGGTTCATCTTCAGCGGTTCAGCCGCTGGCAGATTGGAGTTCTTGCGAACGATGGTGGTAGTTTGGTCTGGCGCATCGCCACCGGCACGTGGCTGGGCGATTGGCTTAAAGACGCTCAGACGAACGCCTTTGCGTTCCATAGCACGGATCACGCCAAGGCTGACGCTGGTCAGGCCGACGCTGGTTCCGGTAGGGATCAGCATAATAGTACGGGACACGGTTTATCCTCTTTCGTTACCGCCTGAATGTGGCGGGTTACAAAACAGCACCGCCAGCATTGCTGGCGGTGTGGAATCAGGCAGTCAGGCGGTGCGCGTCTTGCGCGATGACCAGTTCTTCGTTAGTTGGGATAACGAGAGCAGGGCGGGTGCCTTCTTTGTTGATGAAGCCAGACTTGCCGAAGCGGGCAGCCAGGTTACGCTCGTGATCAACGTCGAAGCCCAGAACGCCCAGTTTGCCCAGGGACAGTTCACGCACCATTGCCGCGTTCTCACCGATACCACCGGTGAAGACAACCGCGTCCAGACGACCGTCCATCAGCGCAGTGTAAGAGCCGATGTATTTCGCCAGACGGTGGCAGTAAACGTCCATAGCACGTTTAGCGTCTTCTTTCTCTGCGTAGTTGTCTTCAACGTAACGGCAGTCGCTGGTGACTTCGGTCAGACCCAGCAGGCCAGACTCTTTAGTCAGCATTTTGTTGATCTGGTCAACGCTCATGCCCAGGGTGTCGTGCAGGTGGAAGATGATCGCCGGATCGATGTCACCGGAACGGGTACCCATCACCAGACCTTCCAGCGGGGTCAGACCCATGGAGGTATCTACACATTTACCGTTGCGGATAGCAGAAACAGAACCACCGTTGCCCAGGTGGCAGGTGATGATGTTCAGCTCTTCAACCGGCTTGTTCAGTACTTTTGCGGCTTCCTGAGTCACATAGAAGTGGCTGGTGCCGTGTGCGCCGTAACGACGTACGCCGTGTTCTTTGTACAGGCTGTAAGGCAGGGCATAGAGGTAAGACTCTTCCGGCATGGTCTGATGGAACGCGGTGTCGAAGACGGCCACGTTTTTGTCTTTCAGATTCGGGAAGGATTTCAGCGCTTCAGCGATACCGATCAGGTGCGCCGGGTTGTGCAGCGGTGCAAAAGAGGCAGAGTCTTTGATGCCCTGAATAACAGATTCGTCGATCACGACGGAGCTGGTGTATTTTTCGCCGCCGTGGACGATACGGTGACCAATCGCAGTCAGCTGAGCAGACAGTTCTGGTTTTTGTGCCAGAATAGTGTTAACGATAAAGTTCAGCGCTTCACTGTGAGCGGCGCCTGCACCTAAAGCCGCTTCTTGTTTGCTGCCGTCCATCTTCCACTTGATACGTGCTTCAGGAAGATGGAAACATTCGGCCAAACCAGAGAGGTATTCGTCACCGTTGAGCGCATCGATGATGGCGAATTTCAGTGAGGAGCTACCGCAGTTCAGAACCAGTACTAACTTACTCGACATGGAAGTACCTATTATTGATACGTGGCTAAAAAAACGTCAGTGAGTCTAACAGCGTAACGCATGATGACTCAGACATTTATGATTAACATCATGCCAAACGAACATTGTGGCATGATGGAAGAAATAACTATGATTTTATGCCATTTTGCACAATTTTCAGCCAATGGCATAATGTGCAATAATTTGACGAGTTAATGATTCTCGTCTATGGCCCTATCAGGCTGGCACAGGATACCCGATACGGGGTAGAGATGACAAAATATTTTGAACGTTGTCATAGCTTGTTGTGGTTTTGCACGAAAATTTTAATTTTTATATGTGAAGTTGAGGTGCAGCCATGTCGACACCAGAGAACCCGTCCGTAAATTTCTTCAGTCTGTTTCGTCGGGGACAGCATTACGCAAAGACGTGGCCAATGGAAAAGCGCCTTGCGCCCATGTTCATTGAGAATCGCACCATCCGTGCCACGCGCCATGCGATTCGCTTTATGCCACCCGTCGCTGTCTTTACGCTGTGCTGGCAGATTGCGCTGGGTGGACAGCTTGGTCCTGCTGTCGCAACGGCGCTTTTCGCGCTAAGCCTGCCAATGCAGGGCCTGTGGTGGTTAGGTAAACGCTCTGTCACCCCACTGCCACCTTCTATTTTACACTGGTTTTATGAAGTGCGCGGAAAACTGGAAGAGGCCGGGCAGGCGCTCGCCCCGGTGGAAGGCAAGCCGGATTACCAGGCGCTGGCGGACACGTTAAAGCGCGCTTTTAAGCAGCTGGATAAAACATTCCTCGATGACTTGTGATTGATCATCGAAACGACGATGAAAAGAAGGCACAGTAACAATCCGTTACCGTGTCTTTTTTTTAAGTGCAATGCGCTACAGGAGTCGAAAGATGGAAATGACCCATGCTCAACGTCTGATTTTGTCTAACCAGTACAAGATGATGACTATGCTTGATCCCGATAACGCTGCGCGCTACAGCCGCCTGCAGACCATTGTCGAACGCGGCTTTGGTTTGCAGATGCGTGAACTCGACCGCGAATTTGGCGAGCTGAAAGAAGAAACCTGTCGCATCGTGATCGACATTATGGAGATGTATCACGCCCTGCACGTCTCCTGGACGAATCTCAAAGATCAGCAGTCTATTGACGAGCGCCGCGTGACCTTCTTAGGCTTTGATGCGGCAACGGAAGCGCGTTATCTGAGCTATGTGCGCTTTATGGTGAATACCGAAGGGCGTTATACCCACTTTGACGCGGGCACCCACGGTTTCAACGCGCAGACCCCAATGTGGGATAAATACCAGCGTATGCTGAGCGCGTGGCACGCCTGCCCGCGTCAGTACCATTTAAGCAGCAACGAAATTCAACAAATTATTAATGCCTGACGGAGGTGCGTGTGCAGTGTAGAGGTTTTCTGTTTGATCTGGACGGTACGCTGGTGGATTCGCTGCCGGTTGTGGAGCGTTCATGGTGCCATTGGGCTGACAGACATGGCATCGACCATCAGGAGGTGCTGAATTTTATCCATGGCAAACAGGCCATTACCTCGTTACGGCACTTTCTGGCCGGACGCTCTGAGGACGATATTCAGGCGGAGTTCAAATACCTGGAACACATTGAAGCCACGGACACGGACGGTATCACCGCTTTACCGGGCGCGCGCGAACTGCTTGAGCATCTGAACGAAGCGCAGATCCCGTGGGCTATCGTCACCTCCGGCTCCATTCCCGTCGCCCACGCCCGTCATAAGGCGGCAGGTTTATCGAAGCCGGAAGTGTTTATCACTGCGGAGCGCGTCAAGCGCGGCAAACCCGAACCCGACGCCTTTTTGCTGGGGGCTGAACTGCTTGGCCTAGCTCCCGCAGAGTGTGTGGTGGTAGAAGATGCGGCGGCTGGCGTACTCGCCGGGCTGAACGCCGGAAGCCACGTTATTGCGGTGAACGTTCCGGCGGGGTCCCCCCGCCTGGAGGAGGCCGACCTGGTGCTGGATTCTCTCACTGCACTGGCTGTGTCAAAAGCACCTGACGGTGTTGTAACCGTCTCGCTAAAAGTGTAACCCCATGATATAGCCCCACGCTGATGGGGCTTTTTTATGGCAAAATTTCTCATCTCCCACTGACAAGGACATGTTGTGAACGGTGAACTGATCTGGGTCCTGAGCCTGCTTTTAATCGCCATTATCCTTTTTGCCACGGGCAAGGTACGCATGGATGCCGTCGCCTTGTTTGTCATCGTCGCCTTTGTGCTGAGCGGTACGCTCACGCTGCCGGAAGCCTTCTCCGGGTTTAGCGATCCCAACGTTATTCTGATTGCCGCCCTGTTTATCATCGGTGATGGCCTCGTGCGCACCGGTGTGGCAACGATTATGGGCGCGTGGCTGGTGAAGGTGGCTGGCAACAGCGAAACGAAAATGCTGGTCTATCTAATGCTGACGGTCGCCGGACTGGGGGCGTTTATGAGTTCAACGGGGGTGGTCGCTATCTTTATCCCGGTGGTGCTGAGCGTCTCCATGCGGATGCAGAGCTCGCCGTCGCGCCTGATGATGCCCCTGAGTTTTGCCGGTTTGATCAGCGGCATGATGACGCTGGTGGCCACGCCGCCGAACCTGGTCGTCAACAGTGAGCTGATCCGGGAAGGCTTTCAGGGCTTCAGTTTTTTCAGCG
The DNA here is from genome assembly GCF_020216105.1 of Enterobacter sp. K16B. Lineage (NCBI taxonomy): Bacteria > Pseudomonadati > Pseudomonadota > Gammaproteobacteria > Enterobacterales > Enterobacteriaceae > Enterobacter > Enterobacter sp. K16B. The sequence continues at coordinate 5,247 of NZ_JAIWJZ010000120.1, read as the reverse complement.
TGACTCCGCTTGGACTGGTCGTTCTGGTGATGGGCGTGGTTTACATGCTGCTGACCCGTTTTGCCCTGAAAGGCGAAAAACAGGACAAAAGCAAAGAAGGGTGGAAACGACGCACCTTCCGCGATCTGATTAAAGAATACCGCCTCACCGGGCGGGCGCGCCGCCTGGCCATTCGCCCCGGTTCGCCAATGGTGGGCCAGCGGCTTGACGATCTGAAACTGCGTGAACGCTACGGCGCGAATGTGATTGGTGTTGAGCGCTGGCGTCGTTTTCGCCGGGTCATCGTCAACGTCAACGGGGTGTCGGAATTCCGCGCGCGGGATGTCCTGCTGATTGATATGTCCACCGCGGAGGTGGATCTGCGTGAGTTTTGTAGTGAACAGCTGCTGGAACCGATGGTGCTACGCGGGGAGTATTTCTCAGACCAGGCGCTGGATGTCGGCATGGCCGAAGTATCGCTGATCCCTGAATCGGAGCTGTTGGGTAAAACCGTGCGGGAAATGGGGTTCCGTACCCGTTATGGTCTGAATGTCGTGGGGTTGAAGCGTGATGGTGTGGCGATGGAAGGGGCGGTGGTGGATGAGCCGATCCTGCTGGGGGATATCTTTCTCGTCGTCGGTAACTGGAAGCTGATAAGTCAGCTCGGGCAAAAGGGCCGCGATTTTGTGGTGCTCAACATGCCTGTTGAAGAGAGCGATGCCTCCCCGGCGCACAGCCAGGCGCCCCATGCGATTTTTTGCCTGGTATTGATGGTGGCGCTGATGCTGACCGACGAGATCCCCAATCCGGTCGCGGCCATTATTGCCTGTCTGTTAATGGGCAAGTTTCGCTGTATTGATGCCGAGAGCGCCTATAAGGCGATTCACTGGCCAAGCATCATTCTGATTGTGGGGATGATGCCGTTCGCCCTTGCTCTGCAAAAAACCGGCGGTGTGGATTTAGTCGTCAAAGGGCTGATGGACGTTGGCGGCGGATACGGGCCGTACATGATGCTGGTATGCCTGTTTATCATGTGCGCCACGATCGGACTGTTTATCTCCAATACCGCTACGGCGGTGCTGATGGCGCCCATCGCGCTGGCGATGGCGAAATCCATGGGCGTGTCGCCGTATCCGTTTGCGATGATGGTGGCGATGGCCGCTTCCGCGGCTTTTATGACGCCGGTTTCGTCACCGGTGAACACGCTGGTTCTGGGGCCGGGGAACTACCGGTTCAGCGATTTTGTGAAGCTGGGGGTGCCGTTCACCGTGCTGGTGATGCTGGTATGCGTGGTGTTGATACCGGTTTTATTCCCGTTTTAGCATGAGCGCAGAAATGTAGGCCGGGTAAGGCGAAGCCGCCACCCGGCGAAAAATTACAACGGAGAATCCTGGCTAATCTCGTCCAACGATAAATGGAAGCTCGGTACAAACACCTGCATAAAGTAATCCATCTCTTCGCTGCGGCGGGATTCCAGCGTTTTTTCCAGACGCGTTTTTGCCAGTAAAAATTCGTTATTCCCTGCGGATAACTCTTCGAGACACTTCAGATAGGCACATAGCGCGTCGGCCTGTTTTACCAGCGACTTCTCTTCCTCTGTGTACTGCTGTTCATCAATAAGCGGCTCAAAGATATCGCGTAACTCGTCCGGCACCATGTCAATCAGCTTCTGCTGGGCAATTTTCTCGATGGCCTTATATTCCTGCGCAATCTGCGAGTTGAAATATTTCACCGGCGTCGGCAGATCTCCGGTTAACACCTCTGACGCATCGTGATACATCGCCAGCAGGGCAATGCGCTCAGCATTAACCTGACCGTTGAATTTGCGGTTTTTAATGGCGGCCAGCGCGTGAGCGACCATCGCCACCTGAAGGCTGTGCTCTGACACATTCTCAGTGCGGACATTGCGCATCAGCGGCCAGCGGTTGATGAGTTTCAGGCGGGAGAGATGGGCAAAGAAATGACTCTGACTCATAGGTTACCTTTTGTCTTCACTGCGACAGGACTTCATTGTGCGGGGAGGGGAGGGAAGATGCAAATTTGCAGGTTTCGTTGGCCGGGTAAACGCAGCGCTACCCGGCAGAAAGAGAATATTACTGATGATAACCGGAGAGGAAACGCCCGAAGCGGCTAATGGCCATTTCAAGGTCATCTTCGCGCGGCAGCGTGACGATACGTACGTGATCCGGCCATGGCCAGTTAAACGCCGTACCCTGAACCAGCAGCACTTTTTCCTGAAGCAGGAAGTCGAGCACCATTTTCTGATCGTCGTGAATGTTGAAGCGCTTCGCGTCGATTTTCGGGAACATATACAGCGCCCCATTTGGCTTCACGCAGGAGACGCCCGGGATATCGTTGATCAGCTCCCATGCGCGGTTACGCTGTTCGTACAGACGACCACCGGGAACGATAAATTCACTAATGCTCTGATAGCCGCCGAGCGCCGTCTGGATTGCGTGCTGGGCCGGAACGTTGGCACATAAACGCATGGAAGCCAGCATCTCCAGACCTTCAATATAGCCTTTGGCGTGTTTTTTCGGACCGTTTAATACCATCCAGCCCTGACGGAAACCGGCCACGCGGTAGGTCTTAGACAGGCCGTTAAAGGTCACGGTCAGCAGATCCGGAGCCAGCGCGGCGATGGAGTGGTGCTGCGCTGCATCGTAGAGGATCTTGTCGTAAATCTCGTCCGCGAAGATGATCAGGTTGTGCTGACGAGCGATCTCCACGATCTCCATCAGCAGTTCTTTTGAATAAACCGCGCCCGTTGGGTTGTTCGGGTTAATGATCACGATGCCGCGCGTACGTGGGGTGATTTTCGCGCGAATATCGTCGAGATCCGGGAACCAGTCAGAAGATTCATCACACAGATAGTGTACCGCTTTGCCGCTGGAGAGCGACACGGCCGCCGTCCACAGTGGGTAGTCCGGAGCGGGAACCAGCATTTCGTCACCGCTGTTCAGCAGCGCCTGCATCGCCTGCACAATCAGTTCGGAGACGCCGTTGCCAATATAGATATCTTCAACGGTAACATCACGCATACCGCGTGCCTGGTAGTGCTGCATGATGGCTTTACGTGCGGAGTACAGTCCTTTTGAATCACAATAGCCTTGAGCAGTAGGAAGGTTGCGGATCACATCAACCAGAATTTCATCCGGCGCTTCAAAACCAAATGGCGCAGGGTTACCAATGTTGAGTTTCAGAACCTTATTGCCTTCTTCTTCCAGGCGTTTCGCCTCTTTCAGAACCGGGCCGCGGATGTCATAACAGACGTTATCTAGCTTGCTGGATTTTTCGATAGGGGACATGAACCTTTAACCTTTTCGCTATTATTGCCGCTCCCTGCCGTGGAAGTCAGCACGGAATAATGTACTCCCCCCTCGCTTCGTTTTGAAGGGTGTGCAGGAGAAGATTTTGTACCGACAGCAAATTCTTGATAAATCTTTTACGCTGCAGGTGCCCCCTTTGCTACCGTAAAGTTGCATACATGGCAAAATATTAGGTTTATTCTGCTATTCATTTGCTGGATTGCTGTATATTGTGCTGGTGAAAAATGTGTGATGAGCCAGATGAGGGGGCAATCACCCTGCGTGACTTTTCGTAAAACCTGAATGTTAGCGTCGTCTTGCTTTAATAGCGCTGTGTGGTTAAAAGTTACTCATGTGAAATTAATGTTAAGTGGCATTAATGGATGCTCTTAATCAAAATTAAAATTTATTTATTATTAACCTATAAAATGCAACTTTAGTTAATTTTAATAAAATTTGTTTAGATGCTTAACATTCCTCTTTAATCCTCAATATTGCAATAAGACTTATAAATAAAATGGATTTGGGTTAAGATGTCTTTCAGGAAAGCAGATGCCAGAGACATGTTTTTTGTCTGTCTGGAACTGTTATTCCTGTTTAATTGATTGTTATTGTTGGAGTTATCTCTGGCGGGAAGGGTTTAACGATCTCCTGCTACGTTGACAGCGCTGCGATAAAGATGGCAGAAAAGGTGTTACACCTTTAATGTAATTTACATAATCCTGCGAACATCTAAATATCCTGAACGTTTAAGAGAATAAAAATAACGTCATGAAACGTGCTTTCTGACTGTTGATATTAAGCAGCACAATAACTATCTGTCAGGCAGTCTGCCGGGCCGGGATGCGAGGGAAAACCTTCAGAGGGAATTGCTTAACTGTTACACACACAGCTTCAACCCGGGCAGCTCCGCACGAGCAACCTGAAAGTGAATAGATATGATAAATGCAAATCGTCCGATAATGAATCTCGACCTCGATCTGCTGAGAACGTTTGTTGCGGTCGCCGATCTCAACACTTTTGCAGCTGCTGCTGCCGCCGTTTGCCGAACCCAGTCCGCCGTGAGTCAGCAAATGCAGCGGCTGGAGCAACTGGTTGGTAAAGAGCTTTTTGCCCGTCATGGGCGCAATAAGCTCTTAACGGAACACGGTATTCAGCTACTGGGTTATGCCAGGAAAATTCTTCGCTTTAATGATGAAGCATGTATGTCATTAATGTTTAGCAACCTTCAAGGTGTGCTAACGTTAGGCGCATCTGATGAGTCAGCGGACACCATATTGCCGTTTCTTCTCAATCGCATTAGTTCGGTTTATCCGAAGCTTGCGCTGGATGTCAGCGTGAAACGTAATGCCTTTATGGTTGAGATGTTAAAGGAAAATAAAGTCGACCTGGTGGTGACGACGCACCGTCCCGGGCAGTTTGATTGCCTGACGTTGCGTACATCCCCAACACACTGGTATTGCGCAGCCGAATACGTGCTGCAAAAAGGGGAGCCGGTGCCACTGGTGCTCCTGGATGACCCGAGCCCGTTCCGCGATATGGTGCTGACAGCGCTGAATGAAGCCAACATCCCGTGGCGCCTGGCATATGTGGCATCCACGTTACCCGCGGTTCGTGCTGCAGTGAAAGCCGGGCTTGGCGTAACGGCACGCCCGGTGGAGATGATGAGCCCGGATCTGCGCGTGCTGGGTAAATCTGATGGACTTCCCGTGCTGCCTGATACGGAATATCTGCTCTGCCACAACGCGTCCAGTCATAATGAACTGGCAAGCGTGGTGTTCGAGGCGATGGAAAACTACCATAACCCATGGCAGTTCGAGCGCATTACCTCCGAAGGAGGGGATGATTCTCTGATTGTTGAAGGGGACTTTGAGTGATCGCTGGCTCAAAATTCTGGTAACAAAATGTAAGTGTAAAAAAAAGCCACTCGTGTGAATTTTGCATGCAGTGGCCTTTTTTT
>NZ_JAIWJZ010000119.1:0-20247 GCF_020216105.1 Enterobacter sp. K16B | reverse complement strand
CGCGGTTGCCGACGGGTATAAAGTGTTTGCGGTAATTGATGCCTCCGGCACCTACAGCAAAATGGCGCAAGAAGTTACGCTGGCCCGTGCGGTACAGGCGGGCGTTGTACCGATGGACACGGCTGCGGTTGCCGCTGAGATCCAGCGGACATGGAACCGTGAAGATGCGGCAGATTGGGCGGAAGTGTACACGCACATTTTCCCGGCGTATCAGCTGTTGATCGAGAGCTATGGCAAAGCACAGGAAGTGGTAAAAAACAGCTAGCTGCTCGATTCACCGCGTTTTTTCAGCCCCACAGCGTAAAACCCGTGGAGCTTATGTTTGCCATAACCGTGATAGCCGTAATTCTCTGTAGTCGCTCCCTGTGGCCCCAACGCGGCGGCGATTGAGCCGCGCCATGGCATATTCACAGGAGAAGACATTACAGAGTAGCAAGGAACATAAAGCGAACGGAATAACTTCCACAGCTGTATGTTCCTAACCCCAAGGGGAAGGCATCAGACCGCACTATTTCTCCGACGACGCCTGCCAAAGATTCAACTCCCCATCTGCAACATGCCGATCAATTCTTTCCAGCTCATCCGGGCTAAAGTGCAGATTATCCAGCGCCCGCACGTTCTCCTCTATCTGCTCCGGGCGGCTTGCGCCGATGAGTACGGACGTCACGCGTTCATCTTTCAGCAGCCAGCTCAGCGCCATCTGTGCCATTGTCTGACCGCGCGCCTGCGCCATCTCATTCAGCAAGCGCAGGCTGTTCAGATTGGCTTCGGTCAGCATCTTCTGCGTCAGTCCGCGCACTTTGTTTCCTTCGCGCTGCATGCGTGAACCGTCAGGAATACCGTTCAGGTATTTTCCGGTGAGCAGCCCCTGTGCCAGCGGGGTAAAGGCGATACAGCCCGTCCCGTTTTTCTCAAGCGTATCCAGCAGGCCAGTATGATCGACCCAGCGGTTGAGCAGGTTATAGGAGGGCTGATGAATAAGCAGCGGGATTTTCCACTCGTGAAGCAGGTCAGCCATTTTCCGGGTGCGCTCGGTTGAATAGGACGAAATTCCGACGTACAGCGCTTTACCGCTCTGCACGGCATGGGCCAGCGCAGCGGCAGTCTCTTCCATCGGCGTGTTTTCATCCACCCGGTGGGAGTAGAAAATGTCCACATACTCCACGCCCATCCGCTTCAGGCTTTGGTCGAGACTGGCGAGCAGATACTTGCGCGAACCGCCCGAACCGTAAGGCCCCGGCCACATGTCGTAACCCGCCTTGGTGGAGATAATCAGCTCGTCGCGATACGCGGCGAAATCCTCACGCAGCAGACGGCCAAAATTTTCTTCCGCACTGCCCGCCGGTGGGCCGTAGTTGTTGGCGAGATCGAAATGGGTAATGCCGAGGTCGAAGGCTTTGCGCAGCAGCGCGCGCTGGGCATCAAGAGGCTGTACGTGGCCGAAGCTATGCCACAGCCCCAGCGACAGCGCAGGAAGGCGCAGGCCGCTCTTGCCACAGTGGCGGTAGAGCATCGTTTCATAGCGGGCAGCGTCAGGGTACCAGGTCATGATGTCTCCTTTTCTTATCGATAATTTTTTTGAAACGTCGTTTTCATTCTGAACTTATCACATCGCTCCTCGCGAAGATAAGGGTTAACGGTGGCTGTGTGACCAGTGAAGCCACGCTAATTAAAAATGATCACAAAACGTTATAATTTCCCTCTTTCCTGCCGATAACGAGAGAAGCACTCGCCTCTGGGCGAATTCACCCTCACGGCAAGGAAGACTTATGAATATGCTCCGTAATTTCACAATACGTTTCGTCATGCTGACGATCCTCGGGATCTTTTGTGTAATGTGGGCGGGGGTTGGGCTGTACAGCACCTGGTCCCTTTCCCGCGTTTCCGATGGCAATGACGTGGACCGCCAGCTGGTTAAACAGATGACGGTACTCAGCCAGGGTAACGATCAGTATTTCCGCTTCGTGACCCGTCTGAGCCGCGCAATGGAAGTCAAAGCCGCAGGCGGCACGCCGGATCTGGCCTCTGCCCAACAGGCGCTGGATAACATGGGCAAGAAACTGGCCGAGATGAAAGCCATCTCCCCAGGCCCGATGGATGAGCAGGTCTCATCCCGGGTGATTGGCGCCTGGCAGGCGCTGCTCGAACAGGGGGTGACCCCGCAAATGCAGCAGGCGAAACAGGGCGCGCTGGACGGCTATCGTCAGCAGGCGAATAATGTCACCCCCCCGCTGAGCCGCGCGTTTGGTGCGGCGGCTGAGGCATTCAACACTGCCGCCGCGACGTCGCTCGACAGCACCCGTGTGGTGGTGGACGGCCTGACCAGCATGACCCGGACGGTGATTATCGTCGCCACGATTATCGGCCTGCTGATCCTCCTCTTCACCGACCGTTATCTGGTGGCAATGCTTGTCAAACCGCTGGATCGCATTCGCCAGCAGTTCCGCCAGATTGCCCAGGGCGATCTCAGCCAGCCTATTGAGCCGTTTGGCCGCAACTGTGTGGGACAGCTGGTGCCGCTGCTGAGCGCCATGCAGGATAGCCTGCGCGAAGCGGTCAGCACCATCCGCTCCGGCAGTGAGAATATCTGGCGTGGGGCGACGGAGATTTCCAGCGGTAACAACGATCTCTCTTCCCGTACCGAAGAACAGGCGGCGGCGCTGGAAGAGACAGCGGCCAGCATGGAGCAACTGACCGCCACGGTGAAACTGAACGCCGAAAGCGCGCGTCAGGCGAGCCAGCTGGCCGATGTGGCCTCGACCACCGCCAGCCGCGGCGGCTCGCTGGTGGAAGAGGTGGTCACCACCATGAGCGGGATCTCGGAAAGCTCGAAGAAAATTGCGGAAATCACCAACGTCATTAACAGCATCGCCTTCCAGACCAATATCCTGGCGCTTAACGCCGCGGTTGAAGCGGCGCGCGCGGGCGAGCAGGGGCGTGGTTTTGCCGTGGTAGCTGGCGAAGTCCGCAATCTGGCCAGCCGCAGCGCCAACGCGGCGAAAGAGATTGAGGGGCTGATTGCCGATTCGGTTTCCCGCGTGGAGCAGGGGGCGCAGCTGGTGAGCGACACGGGCACGACCATGGATGCGATTTTGCGTGACGTGACAGAGGTCACCACCATCATGAAGCAGATTGCGTCGGCTTCAGAGGAGCAAAGCAAAGGCATTTCTCAGGTCGGTATCGCCATCACCCAGATGGACGGTGTTACCCAGCAAAACGCCTCGCTGGTGGAAGAGGTTTCCGCGGCGGCGGCGGCGCTTGAGCGCCAGACCGAAGATCTCCAGCGTTCGGTGCAGAAGTTCCGCCTGACGGCTTAACGCGCAAAGGCCGCCCTGTGCGGCCTTTCTTTTCACGCGGGTGTGTTTAACCCTGCTGATGCAATTCGGGAAATCGGGTATCCCGTTGCAGATGCCACTTCGGCGATACGCTTAAATGAGGGATTACCGTTTGGTGAAAGTGATTTGTAGAGTGATTCGCGGGAAATACCTGCACGTTTTGCAATGACAGTCATCCCGCCCGAGGCTTCAATCACATGACGTAAAGCCAGCATGAACGCCTCATAACCTCCGGGCTCGTCAATTTCTATAAAAGCCTGATGAAGATATACGGGCGCGAAATCCGGAGAATCTTTCAGGAGTTGTACCATTGCGTCATCATGGAGTACTGATTTAGCCATTCCGATTTCCTCTTATATCCTGCGCTTGTAGTCGTTGAGGTACTCAACGGCTCTTTCTATATCTGCATTTTGCTTTTTTTTCGTTCCAGTCAATAGCACCAGGCTTACTGCGCCATCTGCCGGATCGGAGACTTCGCTGAAATAGACTCGGTAACCCGGCCCCTGGTTAATTCTGAGCTCTGAAACGCTCTCTCTGCATGGTTTACAATCACCATAGTTACCCGTTGACATTCTGGCGACACGCGTAGCAATCATGGCTTTTGCTATGGGATCTTTCACACTTCTCAGATATGCATCAAACGGGTCGTACCCATCAGCTGTGATGTAGTGTTTAACCTTAGCCATTATTGTAGCCTGTAGTTTACGATAAGCAAATGCATTGTAATCTTCAGGCTACGACAGGCAACGGTTTACAGGGTTGTGACAGTGGGGAAGATGTGATTTCTGAAAGCGGATCGCAAAAATACGAAACCGTTGTGTGCGGTCTTTCTCAGCCTCTTACTCAGGAATGCGGCAGCAGGCTAAGCGCCTGTTTAACCGCCGCCTGCAAACGTGATTCCGGCACTCCGTCCCGGGCCTGCACCGACAAACCATGTAAAAAGACGGCAAAATAGTCTCCCAGACTCTCGGCATCGGTCGACGCCGGCAATTCACCGTTACGCACTGCCAGATGGAGACGGTCGATGATCTGCTGTGTACGCTGCAGTCGATGCTGTGCCAGCCAGGTTTTGATCGTCTCATTTTCCGCACTGACGCTGGCAGCCGAGGCCACCACCATACATCCTTGCGGCAATTCCGGATGGCAGTACAGGTGAACCGCATCCATTAACAGCGTCTGGAGGGTATCCCGCACGCTGCTCCCGGCGGCTAAGGCCCGATCCGCAAAACCGCCTTCCTGTTTTTCGTAATCGGCGATAGCTTCCCGAAAGAGCTGTTCTTTTGAACCGAACGCCTTGTAAATACGTGCCGATGCAATCCCCAGCTCTGCCACCAGGTCCGACATTGAGGTGCCTTCATAACCCTGTCGCCAGAACAGGTTACGCGCTTTGATAAGCGCCTGGTCACGATCGAACTGGCGCGGTCTGCCTGCCATTTTGTTGCTCCGGTTGGTCCTGAATTCTGTGCAACAGGATCGCCTAAATCATCTGGATTACCAACGAATTTATAATTTTCGCTTGCGGTTATCCGGCTTTACTCCTATTGATTGTCAATCGACAAACAATAGGAGTATACGATGAAAACCCTTAAAGGTCCCTCTCTCCATCTGGCTCAGTTCAGCGATGATGCGGCCCCCTTTAATAATTTGCCCGCGATCGCCCGGTGGGCGGCGCAAACGGGTTTTAGCGCTCTGCAAATTCCGGCATGGGACCGCCGTCTCTTCGACGTGGCGACGGCGGCAGAAAGCCAGACCTACTGCGACGATCTGACCGGTATGCTGGCAGAGCATGGCCTGGTGATAAGTGAACTGACCAGCCATATTTTTGGCCAACTGATGGCGGTACATCCTGCTTACGACAGCTTATGCGACAGCTTTGCGCCGCCAGAAGTACACGGCAACGCACAAGCCCGCGGCGAATGGGCGCGGCAGCAGCTGCTCCTGGCGGTCAAGGCCTCTGCCCGGCTTGGTCTCAGCGATCTGGGTACCTTCTCTGGCTCGCTGGCGTGGCCCTATCTGTTCCCGTTCCCGCAGCGTCCGGAAGGGTTAATTGAAACCGCCTTTGACGAGCTGGCCAGACGCTGGATGCCGGTGCTCAACGCCTGTGACGAGCAGGGCATAAACCTCTGCTATGAGATCCACCCGAGTGAAGATCTGCATGATGGGATAACGTTTGAAATGTTTTATCAGCGGGTGAAAGAACATCCCCGCTGCCGGATACTTTTCGACCCCAGCCACATGGTGCTCCAGCAGCTTAACTACCTGGAGTTCATTGATATCTATAAGGACCTGATCAACATGTTCCACGTCAAAGACGCTGAATTTAATCCGACCGGCCGTCAGGGGATTTATGGTGGCTATCAGTCATGGGTTGATCGTGCAGGACGTTTTCGCTCATTGGGTGACGGTCAGGTGGATTTCAGGGCTATTTTCTCGAAGCTGACCCAATACGATTATGCCGGCTGGGCAACCCTCGAGTGGGAATGCTGTCTGAAAAATCCGCTGGACGGTGCCAGAGAAGGGGCTGCGTTCATCCGCGACCATATTATTCACATCACCGACAAAGTCTTCGATGATTTCGCCGGTGCGCCGGTGAACCCTCAGCAAATCAACGCTTTACTCGGCATTCGCTAAGCCACGACATTTCAGGGAGTCCCCATGGAACAACAATACGGTGAGATCGCGCATGCGGATCTCAGGGCAGAACACGTCTATACGAAAGTGAACGGACAGCGCATCCATTGCGTCGTGGCGGGAGAAGGTCAACCGGTATTACTGATACCGGGCTGGCCGCAGACCTGGTATACCTGGCGCTATGTCATGCGCGCGCTGGCAGCGGCAGGTTTTAAGGCTATCGCGGTTGATCCACCAGGCATGGGGGAATCAGACAAACCGCGCGACGGCTATGACACCGGACGCGTTGGTGCCACGCTGCATACGATGATGGCGCAACTGGGGCATTCACATTACAGCATCGTGGGCCACGATATCGGCATGTGGGTGGGTTATGCCATGGCGAGCGATTTTCCACAGGCGATAGAACGGCTTGTGCTGACAGAAGCGGTTATCCCTGGACTGGCACCGCCACCGCCGATTTTTGTTGCACCGGAAGAGAATATCTTTCTCTGGCACTTCATGTTCAATCAGCTGGCGGATTTACCCGAAACCCTGACCAGCGGGCGCGAATCACAGTATCTCAGCTATATTTTTGACCGCTGGTCGCATCGCCGTGAACGGGTCGCAGCAGAGGTGTATATCACCGCCTATTCGACGCCCGGCGGGCTGCGTGCGGGTTTCGACTATTATCGCGCTATCCCGGAGACCATCCGGCAGAACCAGCGTCGCGCGCAAACGCCTTTAACCATGCCGGTGTTAACGGTGGGGGCCGAACATGCCACGCGCGATGCACCGCTGATAACCCTGCAGGGCAATGCCCGTGATCTGCGTGGTGAGACGGTGGCCGATTGCGGGCATTTTATTACCGAAGAGTGTCACGAGGCGTTTATTGGGCTGATCGTGCCATTCCTCTCGGAGGATGCACATCATGCCGCTTGATAAACATATAGCTGATTTTCTGGCTGCGTCATCGGGCGCGCCGCAGCCGGCGTCATTAGCCGAACTGCGTGTCGCCACCGACGTGGATTTGCTGCGGCTACAGGGCGAGGAGGAAACGGGGGGCGCCATTCAACATCACGTTGTGATTGCCGATGATGGCTACGAGATTGAACTTCGCGTCTATACCCCTGCCGCCTCGAAGGCAGAAATCGCGCAGCCTGCAATGCTGTTTGCTCATGGCGGCGGATGGTGCCTGGGGTCGTTGTCGCTGTACGATCGACCCTGTCAGGCATTGGCGAATGCTACTGGCCGGAAAATACTCTCCGTGGATTACCGTCTGGCGCCGGAGTTCCCCTTCCCGAGGCCGTTAGAAGACGTTTATCAGGCATTGTGCTGGGCCAGTGAACAGGCCGCGCTTCTGGGTATTGATGCCACTCGTCTGGCGGTGGGCGGCGACAGTGCAGGCGGAAACCTCGCTGCAGCGACAACGCTGCTGGCCCGGGATCGCGGCGGACCTCATATAGAGCATCAGTTGCTGCTCTACCCGGCGTTAAGTCGCGATATGTCGACCGAAAGCTATTGTGAATTTGCTGAAGGTTATTTTTTAACGCGTGATGCGATGGCGTTTTGCTGGGAAAACTATCTGGGAGACCGTCGTCATCCTTATGCCGAGCCGCTGCGTATGCCCTCGCTGAGGGGGGTACCGCCAGCAACCATCCTGATTTGTGAGTATGATCCCCTGCGCGATGAGGCTGAAGCGTATGCGCGGCGGCTTGAGGAGGCGGGGGTGCCAGTACGCTGTGAACGGCTGCCGGGCATGGTGCATGCCTGTATTCATATGACAGGGTTAACGCCTGCCGCGCGTCGGTTGTTTGAACGGGCTCGTATATAGTTCAGGGTGGGGCTTCGTTTTCCAAACGTGGCGCTTGATTTGCTGGCTATCGAGCCTTCCGGGTAAGAGACCTCTGGAGGCGGAATGCTTTCCAGCCCAGAGCGGGTGGAAAGGTCACCCAGGCAATGATCAGGATAATGAGGGAACTCATGCTCCCGGAAAGAATGTGTGTCCGGCTACCCGCGATGAGGGTGACCAGCATAACCAGAACCAGCGCGACCGTGAGCCATACCGAAACCTGGAAGCGCCGTGAGAGCGCATCGATGAGATGCTGCAGGGTGCCTCCGGCTGCTGAGAGTCGGGCCTGTAAATTGTCTACTTCGCTTTGGCTGAAACCTGCCTCAAGCAAGTCTTTCTCACTGATAGCCATCACGTCCTCCCTAATCAGGCGAAAGTATACTGTATTAAAACAATAATGAGAGAAGACAAAAAACCCAGCGTAATAGCTGGGTTTCTTCATCATGCCGGTTCGAAAGGCAGAACTATGGTGTTTATCAGTGCGTCGCTTCACCGATCAGCGCGCCGGAACCGGCGCCGACAGCCGCGCCTTTCAGCACGCTATTGCCCGTCACGGCAGCTGCGCCAGCACCCACAACAGCACCAACGGCACCGCCTTTACGTGCGGCTTTGCCTTTGTCGCCGTTTTTGAACATGGCACCGGTGCCTGCGCCCACCACGGCACCGCCAACGGTTGATTTCAGATCTTTACCCGTGGCCGCGCCAATTGCCGCGCCTGCTACCGCGCCAGCGGCGGTCTTGTCGATAGCCATTCCCGAGGCGGAAAAAATGAGGGCGCTGATAACCAGCGTTGTTTTAATCAGTTTCATAACAGATCCTTTGTGACTGCTGTCGGTTGATACGTCATTTCTCACCGTCTGGCGGAAGAAACACGCCCGGATAGTGCCAGCAATACCGGCCCAACCTTTAGGCTAATCATGCCCTGAACAGGGATCTGTTCTGCCGGGCGGTAAACCGCCCGGCCAGTCGTCATGCCTGACGCTTGTCTTCGGTATTCGTATCAAAGTCACTCGCCGCATGGCGTTCATGGAGCTGCTCGTTCAGCTCGCCGCTGGTGCGGTTCACGATACGTCCACGCTTCACGGCATGGCGGTTTGCCACGTCTTTCGCCCAGCGCTGCACGTTGGTGTACTTCTCTGCGTCCAGGAACTCGGCGGCGTTATAGACGCTACCCAGCGCCACGCAGCCGAACCATGGCCAGATCGCCATATCCGCAATGGTGTACTCCTCACCTGCGACGTAACGACCGCGCGCCAGCTGTTTATCCAGCACGTCGAACAGGCGTTTGGCTTCCATCGTGAAGCGGTCGATCGCGTACTCAATCTTCACCGGGGCATAGTTGTAGAAGTGGCCAAAACCACCGCCGAGGAACGGCGCCGCGCCCTGAAGCCAGAACAGCCAGTTCAACGTCTCGGTGCGTCCCGCCGGATCTTTTGGCAGGAAGTGACCAAATTTCTCTGCCAGATAGAGCAGGATATGGCCGGATTCAAATACGCGCGTTGGCGGGTTCGTGGAGTGGTCGCGAAGCGCTGGTATTTTCGAGTTCGGGTTCACTTCAACGAAGCCGCTGGAGAACTGATCGCCCTCGCCGATGCGGATCAACCACGCGTCGTACTCCGCGCCCGTCACGCCCAGCGCCAGCAGCTCTTCGAGCATGATGGTGACTTTCTGGCCGTTAGGTGTCCCCAGTGAGTAGAGCTGCAGCGGGTGAGAGCCGACAGGCAGATCTTTCTCATGCGTTGCGCCGGAAATGGGACGGTTGATATTGGCGAATGCGCCGCCGTTGTTCTTTTTCCATTCCCACACTTTGGGTGGCTGATAGGTGTTGTCTGACATGTTGGCCTGCCTTTTTTGTGATGTGTTGAGGCAGTGTAGCAGGAGATTTGTGAAGCGTTTAACGAACTGAGCGTAATCGATCTGCCGCTATTCCTTCCGGCGCTTATATATAACAAATCCGGCATAAGCTTAATCGAAAATCGCATTTTCATAATTAATGCGTAAACAGATAAAGCTGCATATGATGCTTCAACATAAATAAAAGATGCAGTCATAAACACTTTATAAGGCAAGGAGTTAGTGAGATGCGTAAGCTTCTGTTATCGGCCGTGGTCGTTTCGCTCGCGTTAGGCCTGGCGGGCTGTGATGATGCGAAAAATAAAGAGACAAATACGCCCCCCGCGGCAAAAAACGATGCGCCAAAAGAGGGCGGTTCGCTTATTATCGGCATAACCTCCGGCGACCCGCTAGCCGTTAATCCGCTCTATGCCAGTGACCGCACAACGTTAACCATCATGCAGGCGCTGTATGCTCCGCTGTACAGCTTTAATAACGGCAAAATTGAGTGGGGCCTGGCGGAAAGCCTGACGCCTTCTGCCGATAACCTGAGCTACACCCTCACGTTAAAACCCAACCTGAAATGGCAGGACGGGCAGCCGCTGACGGCGGACGACGTGGTCTTTACGTTCAATAAGCTGCTGGATGCCAAACAGCACAGCTTCTTCCGCAGCATGTTCACCTACGGCGATAAGCCGGTGCAGGTAAGCAAGGTTGACGACCGCACCGTTAAATTCACCTTACCGCAGGTCAGTGCGGCTTTTACCGGCACCCTGGTGCAGATCTACCCGATCCCGCAGCACGTGTTCGCCGGTGAAGGCGATCTGGAAAAGAGCAGCAAAAACGATGCGCCGGTGGGCTCCGGGCCGTTTAAATTTAAAGAGTACCGCGCCGGACAGTATTACGCCCTGACCCGTTTTGACGATTACTGGAACGGCAAAGCGAAGCTTGATTCCGTGACTTACCGTTTCGCCAAAGACAGCAATGCCGCGAATCTTGCCCTGCAAAACGGTGAAATCAACCTCAAGATGGTGGACCCGCAGGATGTGAACCGCCTGAAAAATACCGGTAAGTTTGACTTCGTGGTCTATCCGGAAGGGCGTCTGGCCTACATGACCTTCAACCAGAACGTGCCGGTGATGAAGAGCAAGGCGCTGCGTCAGGCCATTGCTTACGCCATCAACAAAGATGAGCTGACCCAGACCGCGTTTACCTCGCTGGACTACGCCAAACCGGCGACCTCGTTCCTGACGCCAGATACGCTTTACAAGACGGACGATGTTGAACAGTACAAATTCGATCTGCAAAAAGCCAAAGATCTGCTTAAAGCGTCCGGCGCGCCGGACAACCTCAGGCTGCGCCTGGCGTATGTGAACACCAACAAAACCCAGGAGAGTATGGCGCTCTACATTCAGCAGGCGCTGAAGGGCATTGGGGTGAACGTGGAGCTGATGCCGCTGGACTCTAACGCCATGTCTCAGCGTAGTCTCGACATGAACAACACTGCCTGGGAGCTGAACCTGGGCGGCTACATCATGGGTTCAGAGCCGGACGGTTACAAATCACTGTTCATGAGCAACGAGGCCTATAACTACGCGCATTATAAAAACCCTCAGTTCGATGCCCTGTGGGATAAAGGCGCCGTGGAAACCGACGCCGCGAAACGGGCTGATATCTACAAGCAAATTCAGCAGACCGTGGCAAACGACATGACCTACTACCCGATTGCCTATACCAATGCGACCGTCGCGGTGGACAAGCGCTTCGGCGGCACCCAGGAAGCAGAGCCGAAACCGGTCTACCTGTTCCAGGATCTGTCAAAAATCTATCAGAAATAAGTCATTGCCCCGGCCGTCAGGCCGGGGTCTGAGTAAGGGCATGTCGTGAACACACTTCTCACGCGTCGGCTGCTGCAACTGTTCCCGATGCTGTTCTTTATTTCACTGGTGGCATTTTTGCTGGTCAAACTCGCCCCCGGCGATCCGGTGGCGGCGTACATCACGCCGCGTATGGCTCCGGAAGATATCGAACGTATTCGCCAGAGCCTGGGGCTGGATAAGCCGCTGGTTACGCAGTACGTCCTGTGGCTGAAAAACGTCCTGCAGGGCGATCTCGGCTATTCGCTTATCTACCACCGCCCGGTGCTGGAGATGATCGGCGAACGCATTCCGGCCACGCTGGGGCTGATGGGGGCGTCGCTGCTGCTGGCGATCGTACTGGCTATTCCGCTCGGCCTGCTGGCGGGAGCATTTAAGCACCGCTGGCTGGATCACGTGCTGAACCTGTTCGCCTATATCGGCATCTCGGTGCCGATTTTCTGGTTCGGCATTTTGCTTATCACTGTCTTTGCCGTGCAGCTTAACTGGTTCCCCAGCATGGGGATGCGCACCATCGGCATGGAAGACAGCGCGCTGGATGTCTTGCGTCACGGCGTGCTGCCGTGCATTGCGCTGACGTTCTACAATCTCTCCAGCTACGTGCGCTACATCCGCTCCAACACCATCTCGCAACTCTCCGCCGACTACGTACAGACCCAGCTGGCCTACGGCGCGACGCGCGCCAGTATTCTGTTCCGCCACGTGCTGAAAAACGTGCTGCTGCCGGTAATTACCCTGTTTGGCCTGTCGTTCGGGGAGCTGATTGTAGGGGCCTATGTGACGGAGAGCGTCTTTTCCTGGCCGGGGATGGGGCTGCTCGGGATCCAGTCGATCGCCTCGCTGGACTACCCGCTGATCATGGCGATCATCATGCTTTCGTCGATGATGCTGATCGTCGGCAACCTGATCGCCGATCTGCTTTATCGCTTCGCCGATCCCCGCATTCGTACGCTGAGGTAACCCGGATGAGCAGACGCTGGCAGCAGGTTCGTCACCAGCTGCGCCGCAACCGTCCGGCGCAGTTCTCTCTGTTTGTGCTTTTTATTTTCGTTGTCGCCGCGCTTTGCGCCGGCTTAAGTCCGTACGATCCGGATCGGATGGCGCTCGGCGCACGCACGCTACCGCCGGATGCCGCGCACTGGTTCGGTACCGATGAATACGGACGCGATTACTTCACCCGTGCGCTGTATGGCGGCCAGATCTCGTTAATGGTCGGTTTTCTCGCCATGCTCTTCTCCACGCTTATCGGCACGGTGGTGGGAACGGTGAGCGGCTATTTTGGCGGCTGGCTGGATAACCTGATGATGCGCGCCGTGGATATCCTGATGGCCATTCCGGCCTTCTTCCTGCTGCTGGTGGTGAATGCATACCTCAAGCCGGGCGTGGATAACATCATCCTGATCATCAGCCTGCTGACGTGGATGAACATGTCGCGTCTGGTGCGTGCCGAAACACTGTCGGTGAAAGAGCGCGAGTATGTGCTCTATGCCCGCGCGTCGGGAGAACATCCGCTGCGAATTATCGTGCGCCACATTATTCCCGGCGTGCTGCCGACCATTATCGTGGCCGCCACGCTCAATATCGCCTCGGCGATTTTGATGGAATCAACGCTCAGCTTCTTAGGGCTGGGCGTGCAGGCCCCTGCGGCGTCGTGGGGAAGTATGCTGAACAACGCGCAGTCTTATATTGGCGAAGCGTCGTGGCTGGCAATGTTCCCCGGTATTTTGATCCTGCTGACGGTGTTCAGCTTTAACGTGCTGGGCGATGTGTTCCGTACCGCCTTTGAGCCGGGAGCCAGTCGCGATGAGTAGCTTATTAGAACTCGATGACCTGCATACCACGTTCCGCACCCGGGAGGGGGAAATGCATGCGGTGCGCGGCGTGAGCTTTCAGGTTCAGCCGGGAGAACTGGTGGGTATCGTTGGCGAATCGGGCTGCGGCAAGAGCGTCACCTGTAAGTCGATTATCCAGCTTCTCGGGAGCAACGGCCGGATAACGGGCGGCAGCATCCGCTTTCAGAACGAGGACCTGGCGCAGAAAACCCCGGCGCAGATGCGCGACATTCGCGGCAACGAGATCGCGATGATTTTCCAGGATCCGATGACCGCCCTCAACCCGGTGCTGACCATCGGCAAGCAGATGGCGGAGATCCTGATGCGCAATAAAGGGCTCAGTAAAAAAGCGGCTAAAGCGGCGGCGATCGCCATGCTGCAACAGGTGGGCATTGCTGAGGCGGAACGCCGGTACGACCAGTATCCCCACGAGTTCAGCGGCGGGATGCGCCAGCGGGTGATGATCGCCATTGCGCTTTCCTGTAATCCGAAGCTTCTTATTGCTGATGAACCGACCACCGCGCTGGACGTGACTATTCAGGCGCAGATCCTGCGCCTGCTGAAAAGCCTGCAGCAGCAGACCCAAACCGCGATTTTGCTGATCACCCACGATCTCGGCGTGGTGGCGCAGGTCTGCAGCCGCGTGGTGGTGATGTACGGCGGGCTGGTGATGGAGGAGGGGAACGTGGAGGACATTTTTTATCGCCCTGCGCATCCTTACACCCAGGGGCTGCTGGCTTCGCTGCCGCGTCCGGATGAGGAGAACCAACGGCTGTCGCCGATAGAAGGTTCGCCGCCTGGTCTGCTTAACCCGCCGCCGGGTTGCCCGTTCGCCGAACGCTGTCCGAAGCGTATGCCGCAGTGTGAGCGGCAGCCCGCGTTTTATTCCGCCGGAGAGGGCCATCGCGCCGCCTGCTGGCTATGGGCCGACAAGGAGATTCAGGCATGAGTGAACAACAGACACCTTTAGTGCGCGTACGGGACCTGCACAAACACTATCAGCTTAACGGCGGTTTGCTGCGTAAAGGCGTGGCCGTGAAAGCGGTCGATGGCGTGAGCTTTGATATCCAGCCCGGCGAGACGTTTGGCCTGGTTGGGGAGTCCGGCTGCGGGAAATCGACCCTCGGGCGCGCCATTCTGCGTCTTTTCGATATCACCTCGGGCGAGATCCACTTTGCCGGACAGGCGATCGCCCACGCCCGTGAAAAAGAGCTGAAGCCGCTGCGTAAAAGAATGCAGGCGATTTTTCAGGATCCCTGGTCCTCGCTCAATCCGGGGATGACCGTGCGACAGCTGGTGGCCGAGCCGATGCAAATCCACGGCTACAGCCGGGAAGCGCAGCAGGAACGTACGGAAACGCTGCTCTATAAAGTCGGGCTGAAGCAGGAACACCTTGAACGGTTCCCGCACGAGTTCAGCGGCGGGCAGCGCCAGCGCATCAGTATTGCCCGCGCGTTGTCCGTGAATCCGGAGTTTGTGCTGTGCGATGAACCGCTCTCGGCGCTGGACGTCTCGGTGCAGGCGCAGGTGGTGAATATTCTGCAGGACCTGCAGCAGGAGCTGGGGCTGACCTATCTGTTTATCGCCCACGATCTCTCCATGGTGCGCCATATCTCGAGCCGAATTGGGGTGATGTATCTCGGTAAGCTGGTGGAGGTGGCCCCGGCGAATGCGCTGTATCAGCATCCGGCGCACCCTTACACCCGCGCGCTGCTGGCGGCGGTTCCCCGTCCCGACCCGCGCATTCGTCACCTCGACGAAGCTACCCTGCGCGGCGATATTCCAGGCCCCACCTCCGCGCTGCCTGGCTGTAAGTTCTGCAGCCGCTGCCCGCATGCCATGCCGGTTTGCCAGACGCAGGAGCCGGCGATGCAGGAGATTGCGCCAGGGCATTTTGCAGCATGCTGGTTGTTTAACGTGTAATTAATGCGCCACGCAGGTGTATGATAAATCCTCCTCTGTCAGGTTAATTACAACGTGCAGACGACGACAACCCTTAAAAAATTGCCGCCTGCCTGTTTTAGGTTGGATACATGCGTAAAGGAACGTTAAGCAGTGATGCGCCATTCGGGACATTGTTAGGCTATGCGCCCGGTGGCGTGGCGATTTACTCTTCAAATTACGGCAGTCTGGACCCGCGAAATTACCCGGAAGATGCGGATTTCCGCAGCTATATTGGCAACGAATACATGGGCCACAAATGGCAGTGCGTTGAGTTCGCCCGCCGTTTTCTGTTTCTCAACTATGGCTTTGTGTTTACCGATGTCGGCATGGCGTGGGAGATCTTCTCTCTGCGCTTTTTGCGTCAGGTGGTGAACGATAACATTCTGCCCCTTCAGGCCTTTGCCAACGGCTCGAAGCGCGCGCCGCGCGCCGGGGCGCTGCTGATCTGGCAAAAGGGCGGCGAGTTTCACGAGACCGGCCACGTGGCGGTGATCACCCAGCTTCTGGACGATAAGGTGCGTATCGCGGAGCAGAACGTCATTCACGCGCCGCTGCCGCTCGGGCAGCAGTGGACGCGCGAGCTGCGCCTCTGTGTTGAGAACGGCAGTTACACGATCCACGACACCTTTACTGACACCGAAATCCTCGGCTGGATGATCCAGACTGACGACACAGAACACAGCATTCCGCAGCCGGAAATCGACGGCGAACTGCTGAAAATCAGCGGTGCGCGGCTGAAAAACAGACGCCAGTTCGACGGGAAGTGGCTCAACGAAAATGACCCCTTGCAACAGGCCTATATCCGCGCCAATGGTCACTTTATCAATAAAGATCCCTGCCAGTACTTCACCATTACCGAAAGCGCCGAGCAGGAGCTGATTAAAGCCACCAACGAGCTGCACCTGATGTACCTGCACGCGACCGATAAGGTGCTGAAAGATGACAACTTACTGGCGCTTTTCGACATACCGAAAATCCTCTGGCCGCGCCTGCGCCTCTCCTGGCAGTGGCGCCGCCACCATATGATCACCGGTCGTATGGATTTCTGCATGGATGAGCGCGGGATTAAGGTGTATGAGTACAACGCCGACTCCGCCTCCTGCCACACGGAGGGCGGGCTGATCCTCGAAGAGTGGGTCAAAAACGGCTATCGCGGCAACGGGCACAACCCGGCGGAAGGATTGCTGGAAGAGCTGACCGGCGCATGGAAACACAGCCACGCGCGTCCGTTCGTGCATATCATGCAGGACAACGATGTCGAAGAGGACTATCACGCGCTCTTTATCCAGCGCTCACTGCTGCAGGCCGGGTTTGAAACGAAAATTCTGCACGGTCTTGGCGCCCTGAGCTGGGATGCCGCCGGGCAGTTGATTGACGACGAAGGCCGCCACGTCAACTGCGTGTGGAAAACCTGGGCGTGGGAGACGGCGATAGAGCAGATCCGCGAGGTGAGTGAAACCGAGTATGCCGCGGTACCGATTCGCACCGGCCACCCGGCTGGGGAAGTACGGCTGATTGACGTCCTGCTGCGCCCGGAAGTGCTGGTCTTCGAACCGCTGTGGACGGTGATCCCCGGCAACAAGGCGATCCTCCCCGTGCTGTGGCAATTGTTCCCGAACCACCGCTACCTGCTCGATACTGATTTTGAGGTCAACGATTTGCTGAAACAGACCGGCTATGCCGTTAAGCCCATCGCCGGGCGCTGCGGCAGCAATATCGATCTGATTAGCGCTGAGGATGAGCTGCTGGACAAATCCAGCGGCAAGTTTGTTGACCGCAAAAATATCTACCAGCAGCTGTGGTGCCTGCCAAACGTTGATGGCAAGCATATTCAGGTTTGCACCTTTACTGTGGGCGGAAACTACGGCGGAACCTGTCTGCGCGGCGATGACTCGCTGGTGGTGAAAAAAGAGAGTGATATTGAGCCGCTGATTGTGGTGAAGGACAAATAATTCACACCCGCTATAACAAAGCCGCCGCAGGGTATCCTGCGGGGCTTGTTGTTATTATTCTTCCTCTTCCTGCTGCCCGCTGACTTTTAAATCAATAATCCGGCCAATCTGGTCATGATAGACCGTCAGCAGGTTGTACTGGCTCATCTCAGAGATGATTTGCGGTGAGACATTAAAGCTGCGGGCAAGCTCCTCCTCCGGCAAATAACCCGGCTGACGCCGTCTCACCTGAGCCCGGCGGCGGTTGTACTGATACCACAAAATCAGCAGCCAGCCGTTGAGCGCGGCGAACAGTAAATAGATCAACACCGTATTAAAGGACGCAACGATCGCGCCCCAGCGGTAGTCGCTCTCATCGGTTAGCTGCATCCAGAGTCGGGCGTACAGGAAAAAGAAAAACCCTCCCCACGCGACCAGCGTTAACGCGGCATCAAAAAGACGCGGCAAGAGCCGATGTTCAGTCAAAATTAAGGTATTTTCGTTCATTGCAGGCTTCCTTTTCCCCGGTCCGGACTGATCCAGCGCGCGCGGGCACGCTGGCGTTTAAGCATCACTTTTGGAAAGGCGACGAGGGTAGTGAACAGGCCAATCATCCAGTACACCATCGGGAACCAAATCACCCAGAAAAGCGCGCTGGCCACGTTTCGCTCATAGTGCCGCTCGATGTACAGGCTGACCAGGAATTGCAGCAGACACATGACCCCCAGCAGCAGCCCGGTAAACGCCGGGGGAAAGAGGCTTTCGACGGTCAGGTTCGCGGGAAGCGGGGCGACATAGCTGAAGACGAACAGCAGCACCGTTACCGCATACGCGAAGGCCCACAGCGTTGACAGCGCGTACTCCATAAACAGCGGCCACATGCGGTGGTGCTCCCAGCGCACGATCTTACGCAGGTTGACCAGAAACACCTCAGCACCGCCCTGGGCCCAGCGCAGACGCTGTTTCCACAGGCCCTTCAGCGTCTCCGGCATCAAAATCCAGCACAGCGCCCGCGGCTCGAAAAAAATATCCCAGTGGCGCAACTGGAGCTTCCAGCTGATGTCGATGTCCTCGGTGATCATGTCCGGGCTCCAGTACCCGACATCCGCCAGCGCCTGCCGGCGAAAGGCGGCGATGACGCCGGAGACGGTAAAGACCCGACCGTAAATCCGCTGCGTCCGCTTGATGAGCCCAATGATGGAGGAGAACTCGCCCACCTGTATGCGGCCAATCAGCGTGGAGCGCGTGCGAATACGCGGGTTGCCGGTCACCGCCCCGACATGGGGGTACTGGATCAGCGGCGCCACCAGATAAGCCGCGGTATCGCGATCGAGCAGCGCGTGGCCGTCAATACAGACCAGCAGATCGCCCCGGGCCGCCGCCGCCCCGGCTTTGAGCGCCAGCGCTTTGCCCTGATTTTCCGCGAGGTTGATCACCCGCAGGCGCGGCTGTTCCAGCGCCAGCTCCTGCAGCACCTGCGCAGTGTTGTCAGACGAGCCGTCGTTGATGGCGATCACTTCTATATTCTCATACCGCTGAGCCAGCGCGGCGCTGATGGTCTCTCTGGCGTTCCTTTCCTCATTGAAACAGGGGATCAGAATGGAAATGAGCGGCTCGCCGGCGAGCGTGGGGGCCGGTGTGTCGTGATCCCATGACCAGTGTCGTTCAAGCTGAAACCAGAAATAGAGCCCGCCGGTTATCCAGAGCACGGACATAAACAGCGGCCAGAAGAAGACAAAATCCAGAATCAGTTCGCCGGTAAAGAGGGCGGCCACGCCTAACGGCAACCCGAATACCAGACATAAAATAGAGAAGGCGATAAGGCGATCAGTCATTGTCAGGGTACCAGTACGATGAAAATTCAGGCCTGATACGGGAAATATCAGGTTGGTTATTGAGAAAGTCGTCGGGGTAGTAGCCGTAGTTTTTAATGCCGTTCAGCTGGAGCACCTGCATCCACGCCACAAGCTGGCTATCGGAAACGGCACGGGGCGGTTTCTGCCCCCAGTCCCTGGCCTGCAGCTCAAAAATGGTTTTATTGCGCGCGCCGGGGCGTTCGGCGACGGCCTTAACCAGACGCGTCAGCCAGGCATTGCTCTCGTCGACCGGGACGGACTCCATCAGCGGCATGGCCATCGGCACCGTCCAGTCATACTCCGCCAGAAAGTCATCGAGATTCTGCGCAAACCACGCCTCGCTTTCGGGCTGCAGGATGGGTAAGGCAAACAGATTACGGGCGGTTTGTATCTGCGGACCGCGAATGTGCTTCACCGCCAGGCCGAGGGCGTGGGTAAAGCCGATAAGCAGTTGGCTCTTCTGGCGAGTCGTGTCCTGCCCGGCGTCGTCCACGTCCGTCAGTACCGCATCGTCATGAAACAGGATCCCATTGAAGCTGGCATAGCGGGCCAGATCCTCATAGATGTCCGTCACCTGCTGACGCACCTGCGGATCCCACGGGGAGAGCCGGATATAAGGCTCGGTGGCGTCGCTTAACCGGCCGGTTTGCCGATCCCGGCGCTGGACGCGCGGCAGGGAAGGGGAGAGATCGAACGAGAGTACCGGCATCCATGCGAAGACTTTTACCCCCGCGCGGGTTTGCAGCTGCCAGGAGACGAAATTAAACAGATCGGCCCGGACCGGAAGCCGTCGGTTGGGGAAATAGAGCGCCTTGATCCTGCCATCGCCCTGCGGATCGGCAAACGCCTGCAGGAAAACATGGCTGATTTTCATGTCGTAAACCCGCTGGATCAGCCGGTTGATATTTTGGGTCTGCTGAGCCGGGTTGGGATCGTAAACGTAGTCGAGATCGACATGCATGACGCGCACCGGTTCAGGCTCCTGAACCTGGCTAACCGTGCTGGCAAAGGCTTTGAGCGAGGGATTCCCGGCGATCAGCAGACGGGGAATGCTGCCGAGATTGCGCACATCACCCAGCCCGTCCTCAAGGGTAAAGGCCAGCTGATAGCCCTGTTTTTTGGCAATTTCGAGCGACGTGCCGTTGGCGGCACCATAGGGCCAGACCCAGGCACGCGG
>NZ_JAIWJZ010000118.1:0-1028 GCF_020216105.1 Enterobacter sp. K16B | reverse complement strand
AAAACCTACGGTGGTTCTGCTCGTGCATTCGACCAGATCGATAACGCACCAGAAGAAAAAGCTCGTGGTATCACCATCAACACTTCTCACGTTGAGTACGACACCCCGACTCGCCACTACGCACACGTAGACTGCCCAGGCCACGCCGACTATGTTAAAAACATGATCACCGGTGCTGCGCAGATGGACGGCGCGATCCTGGTAGTTGCTGCGACTGACGGCCCAATGCCTCAGACTCGTGAGCACATCCTGCTGGGTCGTCAGGTAGGCGTTCCTTACATCATCGTGTTCCTGAACAAGTGCGACATGGTTGATGACGAAGAGCTGCTGGAACTGGTAGAGATGGAAGTTCGTGAACTGCTGTCTCAGTACGATTTCCCAGGCGACGATACCCCAATCGTTCGTGGTTCTGCTCTGAAAGCGCTGGAAGGCGACGCAGAGTGGGAAGCGAAAATCATCGAACTGGCTGGTTTCCTGGATTCTTACATCCCAGAACCAGAGCGTGCGATTGACAAGCCATTCCTGCTGCCAATCGAAGACGTATTCTCCATCTCCGGTCGTGGTACCGTTGTTACCGGTCGTGTAGAGCGCGGTATCATCAAAGTTGGCGAAGAAGTTGAAATCGTTGGTATCAAAGAGACTGCGAAGTCTACCTGTACTGGCGTTGAAATGTTCCGCAAACTGCTGGACGAAGGCCGTGCTGGTGAGAACGTTGGTGTTCTGCTGCGTGGTATCAAACGTGAAGAAATCGAACGTGGTCAGGTTCTGGCGAAGCCAGGCTCAATCAAGCCACACACCAAGTTCGAATCTGAAGTGTACATCCTGTCCAAAGACGAAGGCGGCCGTCATACTCCGTTCTTCAAAGGCTACCGTCCACAGTTCTACTTCCGTACAACTGACGTGACCGGTACCATCGAACTGCCAGAAGGCGTTGAGATGGTAATGCCAGGCGACAACATCAAGATGGTTGTGACTCTGATCCACCCAATCGCGATGGACGACGGTCTGCGTTTCGCAATCCGTGAAGG
>NZ_JAIWJZ010000117.1:0-6810 GCF_020216105.1 Enterobacter sp. K16B | reverse complement strand
TTCGCCTTACCCGGCCTACAAAACCGTAGGCCCGGTAAGCGAAGCGCCACCGGGCGAAAATCAGCTACGCTGACGCACTGCTTCAAACAGACAGATGCCCGTTGCAACAGAAACGTTCAGGGAGGACACGCTGCCCGCCATCGGGATGCTGATCAGCTCGTCACAGTGCTCGCGGGTCAGACGACGCATACCTTCGCCTTCCGCCCCCATCACCAGCGCCAGACGGCCGGTCATTTTACTCTGGTACAGGGTATGATCCGCTTCACCGGCGGTACCGACGATCCAGATGTTCTCTTCCTGCAGCATACGCATGGTGCGTGCCAGGTTGGTCACGCGGATAAGCGGAACGTTTTCCGCCGCGCCGCAGGCCACTTTCTTCGCCGTCGCGTTCAGTTGTGCAGAACGGTCTTTCGGCACGATCACCGCGTGCACACCCGCCGCATCCGCGCTGCGCAGACACGCGCCGAGGTTGTGCGGATCGGTTACGCCATCGAGGATCAGGAAGAACGGATTCTCCAGCTCAGCGATCAGATCCGGCAGATCGTTTTCCTGATACTGACGACCCGGCTTCACGCGGGCGATGATCCCCTGGTGAACCGCGCCTTCGCTTTTCTCATCCAGGAACTGGCGGTTTGCCAGCTGGATCACCACACCCTGTGCTTCCAGGGCATGGATCAGCGGCATCAGACGTTTGTCCTCACGCCCTTTCAGAATAAAGACTTCCTGAAAACGCTCCGGCGCGCGCTCGAGAAGGGCCTGCACCGCGTGGATGCCGTAAATCATTTCACTCATTGATGGTTCTCATTATGACTGTTCTTTTCCCTCTCCCCTTCGGGGAGAGGGTCAGGGTGAGGGGAATTTTACTCCGCCTGCTTTTTCTTCGCTGCGCGCTTCGCTTTAGTGGCAGCCGCTATTTTCTGCGTCTTCGCGGAAGGCTTTTTCGCTGAGCGAGCTTCTTTCTTCGCCGCCTTCGGCTTCTGCTTTTTCTCGCCGCGGAACGCGCTGTCCGGCTCGAAGTTCACCTTCTTCCCGGCCTGACGGCGCTTGCCGCTCGCTTTACCGTTGCCGCCTTTTTTCGCCCTTTCACGCTCGGTTTTGCCGACGTTACGCGGCGCGCGTTCGCTGGAGATCAGGCTGAAGTCGATCTTACGGTCGTCCATATTCACGGCCTCGACCTTCACTTCCACACGGTCGCCCAGACGATAGGTCTGACCGCCCGATTCGCCAATCAGACGCTGGCCGACCTGGTCAAAGCGGTAATAGTCGTTATCCAGGCTGGAGACGTGCACCAGACCGTCGATAAACAGCTCATCCAGACGAACGAAGAAGCCAAAGCCGGTCACGCTGGCAATCACGCCTTTGAAGATGTTACCCACCTGGTCCAGCATAAAGTCACACTTCAGCCAATCCGCCACGTCACGCGTGGCTTCGTCGGCCCGACGCTCGGTCATGGAGCAGTGCTGACCCAGCTGCAGCATCTCTTCCATCGAATAGTGGTAGCCACCGGTTTCAGTGGTGTTTCCTTTATGGCCTTGCTCCTGCGCCAGCAGATACTTGATCGCACGGTGCAGAGAGAGGTCAGGATAACGACGGATCGGCGACGTAAAGTGGGCGTAAGACTGCAGCGCCAGGCCGAAGTGACCACGGTTTTCCGGATCGTAAATCGCCTGCTTCATTGAGCGCAACAGCATCGTCTGCAGCATTTCTGCATCCGGACGGTCGCCAATGGACTCCAGCAGCTCAGCGTAATCACGCGGCTCAGGTTTGTTACCACCCGGCAGCTCCAGACCCAGTTCGGCCAGCACGGAGCGGAACGCGGTGATGGCTTCCGTCGACGGCTTATCGTGAATACGGAACAGCGCCGGCTCTTTGGCTTTTTCGACGAAACGTGCCGCCGAGATGTTCGCCAGGATCATACACTCTTCGATCAGCTTGTGCGCGTCGTTACGCTGGGTCTGTTCAATACGCTCAATACGACGTTCGGCGTTGAAGATAAACTTCGCCTCTTCGCTCTCAAAGGAGATCCCGCCGCGCTCCTCGCGCGCCTGATCCAGCGTTTTGTAGAGGTTATGCAGCTCTTCGATGTGTTTGACCAGTGGCGCATACTGTTCGCGCAGATCCTGGTCGCCCTGCAGCATATGCCAGACCTTGGTATAGGTCAGGCGCGCATGCGAGCTCATTACCGCTTCGTAGAACTTGTAGCCGGTTAAGCGCCCTTTGTTGGAGATGGTCATCTCACACACCATACAGAGGCGATCAACCTGCGGGTTCAGGGAGCAGAGGCCGTTAGACAGTACTTCCGGCAGCATCGGCACTACCTGAGACGGGAAGTAGACCGAGGTACCACGGCTGCGCGCTTCGTTATCCAGCGGGGTATGCGGACGAACATAGTAGCTTACGTCGGCAATTGCCACCCACAGACGCCAGCCGCCGCCGCGCTTTTTCTCACAGTAGACGGCGTCATCGAAGTCACGAGCGTCTTCACCGTCGATCGTGACCAGCGGCAGAGAGCGGGGATCCACGCGGCCCACTTTGGACTCTTCCGGGACTTCTTCACGCAGGCTCTCGATCTGCTCTTCAACCGCTTTCGGCCAGATATATGGGATTTCATGGGTACGCAGCGCCATATCAACGGCCATGGTAGTCCCCATGTTGTCGCCGAGCACTTCGACGATTTTACCCACCGCTTTGGTACGACGGGTTGGGCGCTGGGTGAGTTCCACGACCACCACGAAGCCCATGCGCGCGCCCATCACCTCTTCAGGTGGGATCAGAATGTCGAAGCTCAAACGGCTGTCGTCCGGCACCACGAAGCCCACGCCCGCGTCGGTAAAGTAGCGGCCAACAATCTGGCTGGTTTTTGGCACCAGAACGCGTACGACACGCGCTTCGCGGCGACCTTTACGGTCGGCGCCCAGCGGCTGCGCCAGGATCTGATCGCCGTGGATGCACATTTTCATCTGTTCAGATGAGAGGTACAGATCGTC
This sequence comes from Enterobacter sp. K16B, assembly GCF_020216105.1. Taxonomy (NCBI): domain Bacteria; kingdom Pseudomonadati; phylum Pseudomonadota; class Gammaproteobacteria; order Enterobacterales; family Enterobacteriaceae; genus Enterobacter; species Enterobacter sp. K16B. The sequence goes on along the minus strand of NZ_JAIWJZ010000117.1, from coordinate 3,823 downwards.
TTTACGCCCCTCAACGCGCAGGAAGCCGAAGCCATCGCGGTGACCAATGACGGTCCCTTTCAGCAGATCGAGGCGTTCCGGCAGCGCGTAGCACTGGCGGCGGGTAAAGACCAGTTGCCCATCGCGCTCCATGGCGCGCAGGCGACGGCGAAGCGCTTCAGTTTGCTCTTCACCTTCAATGTTTAATTCAACGGCAAGTTCTTCACGGTTGGCGGGTTTTTCGCGTTTTGTTAAGTGTTCAATGATGAACTCGCGGCTGGGGATAGGATTCGCGTATTTTTCGGCTTCGCGTTCCTGGAAAGGATCGTGTGACATGTCGGTTCCTCCGTTGTCAGCTCCGGTGGAAATTTTCTTCATTCCACCAGCAATAATTTATAAAGCGGTTGATTCTCTTCAACCAAATCGGCCAGCGTGTAGTTATCCAGTTCCTTGAGAAAACGTTGCACGGCCTGAGAAAGCGCCTGTTTCAGGCGGCAAGCGGGCGTAATGTGGCAGAACTCACTGCTGCAGTTCACCAGAGAGAGCGGTTCCAGTTCACGTACCACATCGCCAACACGAATGCTCTGTGCCGGTTTACCGAGACGGATCCCACCATTCTTCCCGCGGACGGCAGCAACGTATCCGGCACGACTAAGTTGATTGATTATTTTGACCATATGATTACGGGATACGCCGTAGACCTCTGTGACTTCAGAGATGCTGGTCATTTTCCCATCGGGTAACGACGCCATGTAAATCAGCGCACGTAAGCCGTAATCGGTGAAACTTGTTAACTGCACATCAACCTCAGGAAAAAGGGAAATCGCGGACAAACCGCACAGATATTCATTAATGATGATAAACCAGCCAGATAGTTAGGGGCTAATTTATTTGAATGACGGGGCGAAAAAGCGGAGATCCAGGAGCGGTCGCCGGATGGCGCTACGCTTATCCGGCCTACGGGTCTCCCCGCAGGCCAGCAGTCACGAAGATTATGCGTCGAACGGGTCGCGCAGGATCATCGTTTCAGTACGATCCGGGCCGGTAGAGATAATGTCAATCGGCACTTCGGTCAGTTCTTCAATGCGCTTGATGTAATTCAGCGCCGCCTGAGGCAGGCCGCTACGCTCTTTCACACCGAAGGTGGTCTCAGACCAGCCCGGCATGGTTTCGTAGATTGGCTCGATGCCTTCCCAGTCGTCAGCAGCCAGCGGAGTGGTGGTCACTTCGCGGCCATCTGGCATACGGTAGCCTACGCAGATTTTCACTTCTTTCAGGCCGTCCAGGACGTCCAGTTTGGTCAGGCAGAAGCCAGACAGGGAGTTGATCTGCACGGCACGACGCACTGCAACCGCATCCAGCCAGCCGGTACGACGACGACGACCGGTGGTCGCGCCAAACTCGTTACCCTGCTTGCACAGGAACTCGCCGGTTTCATCAAACAGTTCGGTCGGGAATGGACCCGCACCCACGCGAGTGGAGTACGCTTTGATGATGCCCAGTACGTAATCGACATAACGTGGACCCAGGCCAGAGCCGGTCGCCACGCCACCTGCGGTGGTGTTAGAGGAGGTAACGTATGGATAGGTACCGTGGTCGATGTCCAGCAGCGTACCCTGCGCACCTTCAAACATGACGAAATCGCCACGCTTGCGCGCCTGGTCCAGCAGATCGGACACATCAACAACCATACCGGTCAGAATGTCTGCAATCGCCATGACGTCATCCAGCACTTTCTGGTAGTCAACAGCGTCAGCTTTGTAGAAGTTCACCAGCTGGAAGTTGTGATATTCCATCACTTCTTTCAGTTTTTCAGCGAAGGTTGCTTTGTCGAAGAGGTCGCCTACGCGCAGACCGCGACGTGCCACTTTATCTTCATACGCCGGGCCGATACCACGACCGGTGGTACCGATCGCTTTCGCACCGCGCGCTTTTTCACGCGCAACGTCCAGCGCCACGTGATAATCCAGGATCAGCGGGCAGGCTTCGGAGAGCAGCAGGCGCTCGCGAACAGGGATACCACGGTCTTCCAGACCTTTCATCTCTTTCATCAGCGCAGCTGGAGACAGCACAACGCCGTTACCGATGATGCTGGTGACGTTTTCGCGAAGAATGCCTGATGGAATAAGATGGAGGACGGTTTTTTCACCGTTGATTACGAGAGTATGGCCTGCGTTGTGACCGCCCTGGTAGCGTACAACATATTTAGCCCGTTCAGTCAGAAGATCAACAATCTTCCCTTTACCTTCGTCACCCCATTGGGTGCCCAGTACGACGACGTTGTTACCCATTTTTTTCAAAATCACCGTTTGCTTAAAAATGGATTCTACCATCGCTTTTTCAGATATACAGCACTTTTTGACCTCAGAATATCCCAAATCCGACCACTTTTTGATCAGCCAATCGTTTTCCTCAACATGTAGTAGATCACGATGCCAGCAACCACAAGACCGCCGCCAAAACGACGCAAAATATTATCGGGAAGTTGGCTCATCGTCGCGATCATGCGACGCCACGCGCGCGGATAAAGCATCGGGCCAAGGCCTTCCAGCACTAACACCAACGCCAGCGCGAGCCAAATGGTTGAATTCATTTTTATTCCTTATAAAAGAAAACCACCGCTCCATGGGAAGCGGTGGTTTGAATACTCAAACGAGCCTGAGTTTATCGCGTTGCGTTAGTCGGCGTCTTCATATAACGGAAGAAATCGCTGTCCGGGCTGAGCACCATCACATCCTGGTTGCTCTGGAAGCTATTCTCGTAAGCACGCAGGCTACGGATAAAGGCGTAGAAGTCTGGATCCTGGCTGAACGCATCGGCGAACAGCTTCGCGGCTTCCGCATCACCTTCACCGCGCAGAATACGGCCCTGACGCTCAGATTCTGCCAGCGTCTTGGTCACTTCATAGTCCGCTGCCGCACGCAGTTTCTCAGCCTCTTCCTGGCCCTGTGAACGGTGACGACGGGCGACCGCTTCACGCTCAGCGCGCATACGGTTGTAAATCGCCTCGGACACTTCCACAGGCAGGTTGATCTGCTTGATACGCACGTCGACCACTTCGATACCCAGCGCGGCCATACTGTTCGGGTTGATCACCGGCACTTTGCCGTTTGTTTCAGCCTGAACACGTTCTGCCGCTTTAGCGATCGCATCGTCCGCCGCTGGCGTTTCCACTTCGTCTTCCGTGCCCGCTGTACCGGAGTTCAGCGCATCACGCACTTCCAGGGTCAGACGACCGCGGGAGTCGGTCACGATATCCTTCACATCCAGACGACCAATCTCAGAACGCAGACGGTCAGAGAACTTACGTTTCAACAGCACTTCCGCCTGAGAAACGTCGCCGCCGCCTGTCGCCAGGAAGTAACGGCTGAAATCACTGATGCGCCATTTGATATAGGAATCAACGATCAGGTCTTTCTTCTCTTTCGTGACGAAACGGTCGGCCTGGTTATCCATGGTCTGAATACGCGCATCGAGCGTATTCACAGACTGAATGAACGGCACCTTAAAGTGCAGGCCCGGCTCATAGATCACCGGACGTTTATCACTGTCACGGACGACGCTGCTGAACTGGAACTTAATCCCACGTTCACCCTCTTTCACGACGAAGATAGAGGTATAAAGCACGACCAGTACGATGATGATGATCGCAATAACTGACTTACGCATCCTTATTCCCCCTGACGCTGGTAGTCGTTACGCTGCGCGTTAGCACGGCGTTGGTCCATAATGTCACCATCGTTCGAAGAAGACGTGGTTGTTGCGCTTGTGCTACCGGATGACGCCGGTGGCAGACGCAGCAGGTTGTTGGCACCGCTGGTGTCAGCCTTCGCTGCCGGCGCTG
>NZ_JAIWJZ010000116.1:0-6534 GCF_020216105.1 Enterobacter sp. K16B | reverse complement strand
TTGCGTGACCCGGTTATGGGCAATCTTCTCTCCAGCGCCCTCTAACGGATTACCAGCCGCATCCCAGCGCCACTGCTCCTGACCGGGCAGCGTGCCGTCCTGAACCAGCAGGCGCCCGGCGCTGTCGTACTGCCAGCGATACCAGCTGAACGGGTTATCGTCCCGCTCTTCCCGCACCAGGTTATTACGGTAGTCGTAATCCCAGCGGCGGGACCAGCGGCGCGGCGACGGGCGCTGGGCATTGCCGGTGAAGACGTCCCGGCGATGCAGGCGGCCGAGACGGTCGTATTCGCTGCGGGTTGTCAGCAGCCCCTGGGTGCGGCTGGTCTCACGGTGGAGTTCGTCGCGGGTAAAATCCGAGACCGACAGCTTATCGAGCGCAATGCTGAGCAGATGCCCGCTGCCGTAGTAGAACTGCTTTAGCTCGCGGCCATCGGGCAGCGTAACGGAGATACGGTTGCCGAGGGCATCGTACTGCCACGCCAGCTCGCCGTGCTCGCCCACTTCGCGCGTCACGCGACCAAGCGCGTCATATTCAAAGACGAGCTCCTGCTCTGCCTCGGTGCTCCACGCGTCGGCTGCAAGCGCAGGATGCAGCCCAATCCGGCTTAACAGCCCCGACGGAGTGTAGTGGTAGCAGGTCTGTCCTTCCGGCGTGGTGCGGGCGACCAACTGGCCACTCGCGCTCCAGGCGAAGGCGTGGGTGATGGCCTCCGGATGCCCGGCGGAAAAGGTACGCGCGATCGTGCGTCCGCAGGCGTCATAGCGATACTGCGAGGCCACGCCATCCAGCCCCACCTCTTCCAGCAGCAGCGAGTCTGGCCCCCAGCAGAACTGATACGCTTCGCCGTTTTCGTTTTCAAGGGCAATCAGACGCCCGCGACTGTCCCAGCGGCGGCGAACTTCCTCACCCTGCGTATTACGCGTGGTGGTTAAGCGTCCTGCCTCATCGTATCTGAACTCGCTTTCTTTACCATCAGCGCCGGCATGCTTCACCGGCAGGCCGCGTGCGTTCCATTTGAGTGACTCCGTCCAGCCTTCGGGACGATCGAGCTGCACCGGGCGCCCTGCGGCGTCGTAGCGATAGCGCGTCTCTTCGCCGTCAGCACCCGTCTCGCTCTCCAGCCAGCCCAGCGGATGATAGCGATAGCGGGTTGTGCGGCCAGAGCAGTCCGTCTCGCGCACCACCTGTCCCGCCTCGTTGTACTCCTGGTGGCGGTTGTTGCCGGCGGCATCGACCTCCTCAACGACCTGACCAAACGCGTCCCGGTGCAGCAGCGTCGTCTGCCCCATCGGGTCCACCACGCGCTGCAGGCCGTGATGTTCGTCGTACCAGAACCGGGTAGCGCTGCCGTCGGCTTCAATGATGGCTGACGGCAACGCGCGATGTTCCAGCCAGGTGGTGGTGCGGGCATTACCGTCGGCGTCGATCTCCTGCACCCGGTTGCCCATCTCGTCATAAACAAAGGTGACGGCGTTACCCAGCGGATCGATGCGACGCGTCAGAAGTTCGTTGTCATCCCACTCGTAGCGCCAGTTTTCACCGCGTTCGTCTACGTAGCGGACAATCAGGCTCTGCGCATTCCAGTAGTGCTGACGCTTCTGACCATCATAGTGCTCGACGGTCGTCAGCCCGGCGACCAAATCGTAGCTAAAGCGGCAGCCGTCGCCGGTGCTGGTGCGGTTTTCCACCACGCGCCAGTGGTCAAATTTTTGCCAGCGGTACTCGCTCTCCAGCCCACCCGGCAGGCGGTGCCAGACCATCAGGCCGTGGTCGTTATAGCGGTATTCGCGGGTGACGACGCCAGAGGCATCCGTCGCGCTCGCCAGCTGACCGCGTGCGTCGTAACCCCACTGCATCAGCGGCCAGGTACGGTCGCCGTCGAAATGGCTGGCTGCGGTCACGCGCTGCGGGAACCGTTCGTCCTCATAGCGCAGGGTGACATCTATCGCCCGTGGCTCATCGTGAAGACCAACCAGACGTCCGTGCTCGTCCCACTCGGTCAGCAGGGCGTTGCCATATTCATCGCTCAGCGAGGCCAGACGCAGGATGGAGGGGTTGGCGCGGGTCGGTTTGTACAGACGCCACACCGCGCCGTCATCGTCGGCAATTGCCACGTCGCCGCTCTCATTGCGGCGGATGATAATGCCTTCGCTGATGCTGTAAAACGCCCGGTCGACAGGAGGTAGTTCAAAGCTCAGCTCGCGTCCGGTTTCGTCGAACCAGGTCGCGCTGTTCTCTTCCAGCCTCAGATAGCTGTCAAAAGAGGTAGCCCAGCCCAGGCCAAACAGCCCTTCGCGGGTGGTCAGGCTGTTGTAGCTGCGCTGCCAGCGAAGCGGGAAGCGCCCCGGCAGCGAGAAATCGAGTTCATCATCGTCGTTCAGCACCTTCACACCGGTGGCGGCGTGAACCGGGTGCGAAGAGCCAAACACGGCATTGACGGCCATATCGGCCAGCATCCCGCCGCCGGCAGCCGCCAGCGCGCAGGGCATGTTTTTCAAAATCTTGCCCGGACGACCGCGCAGCAACGAGAGCGCAATCATCCCCAGCGCCAGGTCCGGGGTTTTGCCGCTTTTGATATCGCGAACCGTGAGCGTGTCGCCGCCAATAATCACGTTCGGGGAAACGTCATCGGAAACGGTCCCTTCACAGGTGGTGCGATCTTTCGCACGCACCGCAGGCTGGCCGTTGATGAAAACGCTTTTTGAACCTTCCGCCAGGTACTGCGGTCCGGAGTGCTTTTCGCACGCCACCTTGTCTTCTTCCAGCGGCGAGGTCCCCGCGGCGGCTGACGCCACGCTCGGCTGCCACATTTCGCTGCCAAACTGTCCGGCAGCGGAAAGTAGCATGCCTGCGTAATCGGCAAAGCTGCCCGGTGACTGCGGCTCAGGTGACGGGGTATCTGCTGGCGTCAGCGTGCCTGCCGCGCGCGCGGCAGGGAGCGCATTGGTCAGAACGTTGCTGGAACCGGTGGTGATTTTACCCGCAGGCGACGGCGGGAAAAGCGCGTTGCCTAACCCCTCTGCGGCGTTGCTGATATCGTCTGTGATCCCCGCCACGTTTGCCAGAACGCCGCCAATGATGCCGCTGAGCAAACAGCTGGAGCCAATCGCCGCCACGCCTGCGGCTGCCGCACCGGCTCCCAGCAATGGTGCCGCCACGGTAGCTGCTGCCCCCACCGCCGCGCCGATCACCGCATAAGCGGCACCTTCCGCCACAATGCTGGTGATATCCGCAAAAATGCTGGAGTGAATAATCTCGTCGCCCTTACGGGCCGCGTTGTTATCGCTCATGCCTTACACATTCCGGTTGTCGTTTAGCGTCAGACTCTGCTTAAGCGCGCTCCAGCGCTCCTCGTCCTCTTCGGTAAATGCTCTGAGTGCTGAGAGAGTGAAAATCAACAATACCGGTTTGCCCGGCGTCTGCACGGCCAGCTGTTTTTGCCACAGGCGCTGCCCGTTATGGTCAAAGTGGGTTTCAACTTCCAGACCGGTGATTTTGCCGTCAGGCCCGGCTTTCACGTACCGGAATTCGCTCTGGGCGACCTCGCCCATTTGAGGTCGCAGGACATCCCACTGGCGGTGAAACTCTTTCTCATAATCGCTGCCATCCGGGATAGCGCCGCGGCTGACCACCACGGACAGCCCGCTTTCGTCATCGCGAATAATGTTCATGCTGTTATCCTGCCAGGCCGCAGGAAAAAGGGAAAATGAACCTTCCTGGAGGGTGTATTTCATAGGGGATCCGGGATAATTGATATTGAGAGAGATACGTTGAACTTTTGACTGGCTATTTTATTATTTAAGCCAGTGACCTTGCTGCTCAACTAAAATATGGCTGCCTTTGCTGACAACCAGTTTCAGTGGTGCATAGGTCACGGTATAGGTAACTTCACTATTCTTATAGCTTGAGCCGATTACTTTACCTGTGGGATCCTGCAGTGTTTTTCCTTTTAAGGCGATCGTACTGTTATCACTTTTACGTACACCGAGATAATACATCTGGCTACATTCACGCTCGAAACGCCCACATTTATTTACCAGAGAAATAGTGAACTTATCGGTATCGAGCTTTCTGGTTTCAGCGTTACGAACGGGATCAGCTTTATTTAACGTATAACGCAGTGGCGCATAATAATTCCCTTTCTGAGGAGGCGTCACTAAACGCCATTCCATTTTGCTTGCGTTAATTTCCAGAACTGCTTGTCCATCTACGCCGCCAAACGTGGAGTCGAACTTAACGTTCGCCCGATTGCCTGCAATCGTACCGCTTAGGTTGCGTTCATCCTCTGCAGGACAATCGATGCGGTTTCCTCTCTGAGAGATATAGCAATAAGACCCGGAAATACGGTCGCCTGATTCCACTAACCGCAGGGTTAACGTCGAGTCGGTTCCCGATTCGCCTGTCCATACCCCGTCAAATGCGCGTCTTGCCGGGCTGTTCGTTGCAAAATGCATCGCTTTGAATCTGGTCGCCCACTGCTGAATATCGGGATTCACCACCTGACTACGATCGGATGACTGATAATGAACAATGTCTGACTCAGGAACGACCCAGGCCGTATAGAGTTTGCCGTCAGGTTCAACGACCAAAGCGGACGCATTTTCCAGATAAAGATCTTTTAGCCAGCCTTCAACAAACAGCCCTCCGTCTGAGGTGGCATGGGGTTCGCCAAAGACATCGAAGTTGCTAATAAACGTCTCGTAATCACTACCCAGCGTCTTCCTGAGCGTCTCTTTCACTTCGCTGTTGTTCACGATACGGCTTACGGTATCGAGCGCATTATATTGCGATAGCTCAGGCGCGGCTGATGTTGCAACTGAGCCCAGTAATAGCGCTGTGAACAATGCGCATGCCAAATATCTCCTGGTCACAAATTACTCCCGGGCGCCATTGTCGTAATTCATTGTTATTGTCACAACCTTGTCGTCTTTAATCTCGAAAGAGAGCAGCCTGTTACCCAGTTGATAAAAACACCATTGTTCCCCGGCATCGTTTTCAATCTGACCATTGCCATATGCCCTGCTGAGTTCCCCGGCAGATGAACCCACATGAATACCGCGCGGCGTTTTACCCTCCCCTGCGGTCAGCGTAATCTGCGACACGATATAGTCATCAATACTGCGTTCGGCTTTATCCCACCAGAGATTGGAAACATAAATGCCGAACCCCGTCTTTTGATGCTGGTAGAATTTATAGTGGGTTTCGTCAAAAGGAACCTCACCGACAAAATGGCCCTCTATCGGCAGCTCAAATTTACGCGCAACGTCATCTGTCCATCTTTCGCCCAATGAGACCGTCTGGTCTTTCAGCTGCACAGTAAAATCCTGTTTAACTAAAACCGGTGGTATATCGTGTGCAAGCACCTCATAGCAGTTCAGAGAGAGACATATCACGGTAAAAGCGAGAAATGTTGGGGTGTGAATTTTCACGTTAATCATTTTTCATCGAATTTTTATTACCCGGTTCTCCGAAGGAGAAAAAGGCCTTTTATGACAATGAGATGTCTTAGTCCGCACTAATGACAACCGAGTCCAGACAATCAGGTTTATTTACGGTGAAACTAAAGCTTATTTTCTCTCCATTTTTGTCTTTTGACGCGGTGTAGCTGGTCACTTCATTCCCGGAGCGGCCTCTGGGATAGTCAGTTAACTCCAGATGCGGGAAGTGCTTTTTAACGGCATCAAGCGTTATGCACCGGCCGGAGGGCGAAAAACTGAGAAATGGTGCAACGGCGTCGCGTTCTTTACTTAAACGTAAGTCAATCGCGGTTATGTTCGTTCCGTCAGCGAGAGTGATATCCTCAGTAGTGTAGAAGTTAATATATTCATTATTTTTGATCATTTTAAACGGCAGCGGCGCGTCGCTCAGATTCCTAACGGATAACGTTTTGAGTGAAGCACTCATCCTGGAAACGAAGATCCAAAGATCGTTTATTTTTACGTCTCCGCCACCCATCCCCGTCGTTAATAACGCGACAAACACCGCTCCCGCTTTACTCACCTTTGGTCGTGAACTTCGCCTGAACGGCCGCATCAATGTCTCCTTTGTGTCCCGCGCCCGGTGCCATGGTACCCGGTTTTGTGCCAGAGGTATTCAGGTGTAGCTTACCGCCCGTCGTAATATGGCCATCCCCTTCCACAAAGAAGTTAAACTCTTTGCCGATCAGGCTAATTTTGCCGTTCGCGTTAAGCTCAATGGCGCTTTCACCGGAGACCAGCCTCAGCTTTGTTCCGGAAGCAATAACGTACTGCTCCACCGCCGCGTCCAGCTTGCCTTTCCCCGTCAGGATCTCAGTCCCGCCTTTCACCGCCTGGATCTGATTTGCCTCCACGCGATGCAGCTCATTTTTCTTCACGTAATGGCTACGCTCGCCGCCGACGCTGTGCGTTTCATCATTCTTGATGCTGGTATCCATATTCCGCTCGGCCTGGATCCATACCTGCTCCGCACCCGCTTTGTCCTCGAACCGCAGGGCGTTGGCATTGTCGACCGAGCCGTCTTTTGTCCGGCTCATAAAGCCCATCTGCGTC
>NZ_JAIWJZ010000115.1:0-45871 GCF_020216105.1 Enterobacter sp. K16B | reverse complement strand
GCGCCTACGATTGACCAACGGTCGGCGATAGGCCAGCTTGCTGCGCCACCGACCTGCGAAATACCGTCTTTATACTGTTCTCTGTTCGCATAGTCTGGCAATGTCGCCTGGATATATTCCGGGCTGGCATAACGGTACGTCAGCTGCACCATACGGTCTTCATCACGACGGTACTCAATTGCCGCACTGCTGGTCGCAATGTTGTCGAGACGCGTATCGTACTGCAGCCCACCGCGTAAGCCCCAGCGGTCCGTCATGCGCCAGTAGGTATCGCCCGCCCAGACCAGGGAACCGGTCTTGTTGTCTTTCTCCCAGTTAATGTTGTCATCACCGGTGCGAGACTCGGTGAAATAGTAGATTTGACCAACAGAAACGTTAAAACGTTCAACGGCAGCGTCATCATATACGCGCGTTGTGACACCGGTCGTTAACTGGTTAGCGGAGGCAATACGGTCAAGACCGCCGTAGGTACGGTCACGGAACAGGCCGCTGTAGTCAGACTGCAGGAAGGACGAGTCGTAGTTCTGGATTTTGCTCTGGTCGCGATACGGCACGTAGAGATACTGCATCCGCGGTTCCAGCGTTTGCGTATAGCCATCAGCCAGTAACCCCATATCACGTTCAAAGATCAGCTTACCGTCCATTTTAAATTGCGGAAGGGTACGGTTAACCGATTCCTGAAGATCGGTGTTGTTACTGGCGTTGTAATCATCCACATTTTTCTGCTGATAGTGTGTCGCCATCAGCTTGGCTTCTGTGTTCAGGCTTGCCCAGTCGTTAGACCACGGCAGGTTGATGGTCGGCTCCAGGTGGATACGCGTGGCTTCCGGCATATCCGAGTTGGTATTCACGAAATGGACCGCCTGCGCGTAAACGCGGGTGTCAAATGGCCCAACATCGTTCTGGTACCAGTTCACATCCAGCTGCGGCTCTGCGCCGTAAGTGCTTCGCGTCTGGGTACTAAAGACCTGGAACTGTTTCGTTGAGACCGTGGCGTTAAAGTTTTGAATAGCATAGCCAACGCTGAATTTCTGCGTCGCATAACCATCGGTACTTGAACCGTATTTGGAGTCAAAGTCGTTGAAGTAGTAAGGATCGCTGACCTTGGTGTAGTCGACGTTAAAACGCCAGACCTGATCCATCACACCCGCATGGCGCCAGTAGTACAACCAACGGTGTTTGTCCCCTTCGGTCGGATGCTCATCCTGGAAGACTTTATCCGACGGCAGATAATCGAGCTCCATCAGGCCTGTACCCGCCTGGGTCAGATAGCGGAACTCGTTCTCCCACATGACGTTGCCGCGCTTATGGATATAGTGCGGCGTGATGGTCGCGTCCATGTTGGGCGCGATGTTCCAGTAATACGGCAGGTAGAACTCAAAATAGTTCGAGGTGCTGTATTTGGCATTCGGGATCAGGAAGCCTGAGCGACGTTTGTCACCGACAGGAAGCTGCAGATAAGGGCTGTAGAAAACGGGCACCGGACCCAGCTTGAAGCGGGCATTCCAGATCTCCGCGACCTGCTCTTCACGGTCGTGGATAACCTCGCTTCCGACCACGCTCCAGGTATTAGAACCCGGCAGACAGGAGGTAAAGGAGCCATTTTCCAGGATCGTATAACGGTTTTCACCGCGCTGTTTCATCAGGTCTGCATTACCACGCCCCTGACGACCCACCATCTGGTAATCACCTTCCCAGACGTTAGTGTCTTTGGTGTTCAGGTTTGACCAGGCTTTCGGACCTTTCAGGATGACCTGATTGTCGTCATAGTGCACATTACCCAGCGCATCCACCGTTCGTACCGGCTCGGCCGCACCTTCCGGCTGCTTCTGGTGCAACTGCACTTCATCTGCCTGCAGGCGGCTGTTGCCCTGGTTAATATCCACATTGCCCGTAAACGTGGCATTGTCAGGATAGGTACCTTTCGAACTGTCGGCAGTAATGGTTACCGGCAAGCTATTTGTATCGCCCTTCACCAGTGGACGATTATAGCTTGGGACGCCAAGCATACATTGCGAGGCGAGATCGGCCGCCAGCCCCTGTTGACTGTACAGGGCGGAGCCAATCATTGTGGCCAGGAGGGTGGGGATACGTTTTTTCATACGTTGTATTTTATTGTTCCGTCATCAGTGGCTACGGCTTACAAACGCTCAGAGACTATCTTACTCATCTGCGCAGTACCAGCGTTAATCCTGCCTGTTTGCGTGCCAGAGTGTTAGGCTCGCTATCGAATGACGAGTATGATAAAGCAAATTATAGGCGATGTCCTTCAATTGACCGTGACTTGAACACAGTGATGATGACGTTGCGTCGGCAAGGAATATGACTATCCGGGGAGTATATGCAGTATTGGGGTAAAATAATCGGCGTTGCGTTCGCCATCATCATGGGTGCCGGGTTCTGGGGAATCGTGCTTGGGCTGATTATCGGGCATATGTTTGATAAAGCGCGCAGCCGCAAAATGGCCTGGTTTGCCAATCAGCGCGAGCGTCAGTCGCTCTTTTTCTCCACCACCTTTGAGGTCATGGGGCACTTAACCAAATCCAAAGGACGTGTGACAGAAGCCGATATTCAAATTGCCAGCGTCTTTATGGATCGCATGAACCTGCATGGTGACTCCCGTCTGGCAGCGCAAAATGCGTTTCGCATCGGCAAATCGGACAACTATCCGCTGCGTGAAAAAATGCGTCAGTTCCGCAGCATCTGCTTTGGTCGCTTTGATTTAATTCGGATGTTTCTGGAAATCCAGATCCAGGCGGCCTTCGCCGACGGTTCCCTGCACCCCAATGAACGCGACGTGCTGTACGTCATTGCGGAAGAGCTGGGTATCTCCCGTATGCAGTTCGACCAGTTCCTGCGCATGATGCAGGGCGGGGCACAGTTTGGCGGCGGTTATCACCAGCAGTCGTCTGGCGGCACCTGGCAGCAGGCGCAGCGTGGCCCGACGCTGGAAGATGCCTGCAACGTACTTGGCGTGAAGCCCATGGATGATGTCACCACTATTAAACGTGCCTATCGCAAGCTGATGAGTGAACATCACCCGGACAAGCTGGTCGCGAAAGGCTTACCGCCGGAAATGATGGAGATGGCGAAGCAAAAAGCGCAGGAAATCCAGAAGGCCTACGAGCTCATTAAAGAGAAGAAAGGTTTCAAATAAAAAAAGCCCGACGATGTCGGGCTTTTTTTTAGAAGTCCACCGGGGCTTTAAACGTCATCGCGTTACCGAAGGCCGGATGGGTGATGGTGAGCGTCTGCGCATGGAGCTGAAGACGTGGCGCTAACGCCAGCGCCTCAGGCGGGGCGTAAAACCGGTCGCCCAGAATCGGATGTCCCAGGGCGAGCATATGCACGCGCAGCTGATGTGAACGTCCGGTAATCGGTTTAAGCAGGACGCGCGCGGTGTTATCCGTCGCGTACTCCAGCACTTCATACTCGGTCTGCGCGGCCTTGCCGGTTTCATAGCACACCTTCTGCTTTGGCCGGTTCGGCCAGTCGCAAATCAGGGGTAAATCCACCAGCCCTTCCGCCTGCGCAGGATGGCCCCAGACGCGGGCGACATACTGCTTCTTCGGCTCACGCTCGCGGAACTGGCGTTTTAACTCGCGCTCCGCGGCTTTATTCAGCGCCACCACAATCACGCCGCTGGTGGCCATGTCCAGGCGATGGACGGACTCCGCCTGAGGATAATCACGCTGAATACGCGTCATCACGCTGTCTTTGTGCTCATCCAGACGCCCCGGCACGGACAACAGGCCGCTGGGCTTGTTGACCACCATAATATGCTCATCCTGATACAGAATGACCAGCCAGGGATCCTGCGGCGGATTGTACGGCTCCATCACCATCTTGCGCTCCGTTTACTGATGCGTCACAACGATAAGACGCAGGGCGTCCAGACGCCAGCTCGCCTGATTCAGGCTTTCCAGCACCTGCTGACGGTTGCTTTCAATCGCCGTCAGTTCGTCGTCACGGATGTTGGGGTTAACCGCTTTTAACGCTTCCAGACGTGACAGCTCCGCAGACAGTTTCTCGTCGGCTTCATTGCGCGCAGCATCAATCAGCGCTCGGGCCGATTTTTCAATCTGGGTTTCACCCAGCTGGAGAATGGCGTGCACATCCTGCTGAACTGCGTTAACCAGTTTGCTGCCCGTATGGCGGTTCACCGCGCTCAGCTGGCGGTTGAAGCTCTCAAATTCAACCTGTCCTGCCAGGTTAGTGCCGTTTTTGTCCAGCAGCAGACGGACAGGCGTTGGCGGCAGGAAGCGGTTGAGCTGCAGCTGTTTCGGTGCCTGCGCTTCCACAACATAAATCAGCTCCAGCAGCAGGGTGCCGACAGGCAGCGCCTTGTTTTTCAACAGGGAGATGGTGCTGCTGCCGGTATCGCCGGACAGGATCAGGTCCAGGCCGTTGCGGATCAGCGGGTGTTCCCAGGTGATGAACTGGGCGTCTTCACGGGAGAGCGCCACATCACGCTCGAAAGTGATGGTGCAGCCATCTTCCGGCAGGCCCGGGAAATCCGGAACCAGCATGTGATCGGACGGGGTCAGGACAATCAGGTTCTCGCCGCGATCGTCCTGGTTAATGCCCACGATGTCGAACAGATTCATGGAGAAGCTGATCAGACTGGTGTCATCATCCTGCTCTTCAATGCTCTCGGCAAGCGCCTGCGCTTTTTCACCGCCGTTGGAGTGGATCTCCAGCAAACGGTCGCGGCCCTGTTCCAGCTGCGCTTTCAGCGCCTCGTGTTTCTCACGGCAGGTGGCGATCAGCTCATCGAACCCGTCCACGTTTTCCGGTGCGGCAAGATAGCCGATCAGATCGCCATGCACCTGATCGTAAATCGTGCGGCCCGTCGGGCAGGTATGTTCAAACGCATCCAGACCTTCGTGGAACCAGCGGACCAGCACGGACTGGGCGGTTTTTTCCAGATAAGGGACATGGATCTGAATATCATGCGCCTGGCCGATACGATCGAGACGGCCGATGCGCTGTTCCAGCAGATCCGGGTTGAACGGCAGATCGAACATGACCAGGTTGCTGGCGAACTGGAAGTTACGGCCTTCAGAACCGATTTCAGAGCACAGCATCACCTGAGCGCCGCTGTCCTCTTCGGCAAACCACGCCGCGGCGCGGTCGCGTTCAACGATAGACATACCTTCATGGAACACGGCGGCGCGGATACCTTCGCGTTCACGCAGGACCTGTTCCAGCTGTAGCGCAGTCGCCGCTTTGGCACAGATCACCAGCACTTTCTGGGAACGGTGGGCGGTCAGGTAGCCCATCAACCACTCCACGCGCGGATCGAAGTTCCACCAGGTACCGGTATCACCTTCGAATTCCTGGTAGATTTGTTCCGGATAGAGCATGTCACGGGCACGCTCTTCCTGAGTTTTGCGTGCGCCCATGATGCCGGAGACTTTTATCGCCGTCTGATACTGTGTCGGCAGCGGCAGCTTTATGGTATGCAGTTCGCGTTTCGGGAACCCTTTCACACCGTTACGGGTGTTACGGAACAGCACGCGGCTGGTGCCGTGGCGGTCCATCAGCATGTCGATCAGCTCTTTACGCGCGGATTCTGCGTTATCGCTTTCACTGTTGGCAGCCTGCAGCAGCGGCTCAATGTCCTGCTCGCCAATCAGATCGCTCAGGGTATTAAGTTCGTCATTAGAGAGGCGCTTGCCCGCCAGCAGCAGGGCGACGGCATCCGCGACCGGACGGTAGTTATTTTGTTCTTCGACGAACTGCGCAAAATCGTGGAAACGGTTAGGGTCGAGCAGACGCAGACGGGCGAAGTGGCTTTCCAGACCCAGCTGTTCCGGCGTTGCGGTCAGCAGCAGGACGCCAGGCACGCGCTCGGCAAGCTGCTCAATAGCCAAATATTCGCGGCTCGGTGCCTCTTCGCTCCAGACCAGATGGTGCGCTTCATCGACCACCATCAGATCCCATTCGGCATCACACAGGTGCTCAAGACGCTGCTTGCTGCGGCGCACAAAGTCCAGGGAGCAGATCACCAGTTGTTCCGTTTCGAACGGGTTATCCGCGTCGTGCTGGGCTTCGGCATAGCGCTCGTCATCAAACAGGGAGAAGCGCAGGTTAAAGCGACGCAGCATTTCGACCAGCCACTGGTGCTGCAGGGTTTCAGGAACCACAATCAGCACGCGCTCGGCGGCGCCGGAAAGCAGCTGCTGATGCAGGATCATACCTGCTTCAATGGTCTTACCCAGGCCCACTTCATCTGCCAGCAGCACGCGCGGGGCGTGACGACGGCCCACGTCATGAGCGATATTCAGCTGGTGGGGGATCAGACTGGTGCGCTGGCCACGCAGGCCGCTCCACGGCATACGGTACTGTTCACTCTGGAACTTGCGCGCGCGATAGCGCAGCGAGAAGCGGTCCATTCGATCGATTTGCCCGGCAAACAGGCGATCCTGCGGTTTGCTGAAAACCAGTTTGCTGTCGAGCAGCACTTCACGCAGGACGACATTGGTCTCGTCAGTATCCAGGCGAGTGCCAATGTAGGCGAGCAGTCCATTCTCTTCTTTTACGTCTTCAATCTTGAGCTGCCAGCCGTCATGGCTGGTCACGGTGTCACCCGGATTAAACATTACGCGGGTCACAGGGGAGTCATTGCGAGCGTACAGGCGGTTTTCACCGGTGGCGGGGAAGAGGAGGGTAACCATACGCGCATCGACAGCAACGACGGTTCCCAATCCAAGTTCGCTTTCTGTATCGCTGATCCAGCGTTGACCAAGTGTAAAAGGCATAGTTGTTCGGCTCTAATCTTTAATTGCAGGCAATAGTTCGACCCCGTCAAAAAAGACGGTCATCGAAAAATGGGTCCGGGAATGGAAAGGGCGCTATGGTACTGGATGGCAGCCATTTCGTCACGCGTCAAAATAGGCCAAGTTGCCCTGTAACCAGTGTAGCAAAATCGTCGTCGATGAAGGGCAAAATTCCGTCTGCGACGGGCTGAAGCTGACGCGTCAGATAGTGATCGTAATCCAGAGGAGAGTGTTGATAATCCACGGGTTCCGGGCCGTTAATCGTCCAGACATATTTAATGGTTCCCCGGTTCTGATACTGCGGCGCACGACCCCGGCGCACGTTTTCTTCATCCGCCAGCCGCGCGGCGCGAACGTGGGGAGGGACGTTACGCTGGTACTCTGCGAGCGGGCGGCGCAGGCGCTTGCGATAGACCAACTGTGCGTCAAGCTCACCCGCCATCAGGCTGGCTATCGTCTCGCGCACGTAATCCTGATAGGGCTCATTGCGAAACACCCGCAGATAGAGTGTTTGCTGGAACTGCTGCGCCAGGGGCGTCCAGTCGGTACGTACGGTCTCCAGCCCTTTAAAGACCATCCGCTGCGTGTCGCCTTCCTGAATCAGTCCGGCGTAGCGCTTCTTGCTGCCCTGATCGGTCC
Source organism: Enterobacter sp. K16B (assembly GCF_020216105.1). Classification (NCBI taxonomy): domain Bacteria; kingdom Pseudomonadati; phylum Pseudomonadota; class Gammaproteobacteria; order Enterobacterales; family Enterobacteriaceae; genus Enterobacter; species Enterobacter sp. K16B. Next base: position 38,450 of record NZ_JAIWJZ010000115.1, on the reverse strand, counting down.
CGCGAATCGTGGGCATTAAAAAGCGGGCGAAATGGGTTTCAAATTCCAGCTCCAGTGCGCTGGTTAACCGCGCTTTTTGCAAATGCTCCTGCCACCAGCCGTTCACGAATTCGACCAGCGTTTTGCCGATGCGCGCGGCATCCTCTTCTGAATGCACGCCCTTAAGCCACACAAAGGTGGAGTCCGTGTCGCCGTAGATGACGTCATAGCCCTGAGATTCAATCAGCGCTTTGGTCTGGCGCATAATCTCGTGCCCGCGCATGGTGATCGAGGAGGCCAGCCGTGGGTCGAAGAAGCGACAGGCGCTGGTGCCCAGTACCCCGTAAAAGGCATTCATGATGATTTTCAGCGCTTGTGAGAGTGGCTTGTTGCCGTGGCGCTTTGCCTCGTCGCGGCCGTGCCAGATATTTCCCACAATGTCAGGCAGGCAGTGTTTTTCCCGCGAGAAGCGGGCGCCGAGGAAGCCTTCTGTGCTGTGTTCATCATCCGGCTGGGCCATGCCCTCAATCAACCCGACGGGATCGATCAGAAAGGTGCGGATAATCGACGGATAGAGGCTTTTGTAATCGAGGACCAGTACGGAGTCATACAGTCCTGGCCTGGAATCCATAACGTAGCCGCCAGGGCTGGCCTGCGGCGGCACCTCGCCGAGGTTAGGGGCGACATAGCCTGCCCGGTGCATCCGGGGGAAGTAGAGGTGGCTAAAGGCCGCCACGGAGCCGCCGTGCCTGTCAGCCGCAAGACCGTTCACCGTCGCACGCTCCAGCAGAAAGGGCATGATCTCGGTTTTGTGGAAAATCTGCGTGACCAGCTCGCAATCTTTCAGGTTATAGGTGGCGAGCGCCGGTTTATCTTCGTTAAAGCGCCGGTCAATCTCATCCATTCTGTCCCAGGGGTTGTCGATGGATTTGCCCTCGCCAAGCAGCTCCTGTGCGACCGCTTCAAGGGAGAAGGAAGAGAAATTCCAGAAGGCGGATTTCAGCGCCTCAATGCCGTCGATAATCAGGCGGCCAGTCGCCTGGGCGAAGAAGACGCCGTTTTTAAAACCGTGTTCGCGCCACTCCAGCTCGTTGTTGCCGCGCCCGAGCATCAGCGGGATGCGATACCGCTCGGCGTGTTTTTGCAGTACGCGCAGGTCGAACTGCACCACGTTCCAGCCGATCAGGACGTCGGGATCGTAGTCGTTAAACCACTGGTTGAGCTTCTCCAGCAGCTGTGGCCGGCTGTTAACATACTCAAGCCGGAAATCCAGCGCGGAGGCATCACCGTTCGGCGGCCCAAGCATATAGACAACGCGATCGCCGCAGCCTTCAAGACCGATGCAGTACAGTTCACCGTGGCGGGTGGTTTCAATATCCAGCGACACCCATTTTAGCGGCGGGCGGTAGTGCGGGTTCGGCTTCAGGCGCGCGTTGCTAATTTTGCCGTTTTGCAATGAGCCATCGACCCAGACGGGAGCGGTAATAAACCGCTCCATCAGAAAGCGTTCAGGTGGGCGGATATCGGCTTCGTAGAGCGTCACGCCCGCTTCACGAAGCAGTTTTTCATAGCGCATCAGCTGGCGATGTGCGCGGCAGTAGAGGCCGAAAACCGGCTGACGGTGGAAGTCTTTCAGTTCAAGCGGCGTCAAACGCCAGCCGTTTTCGCCGCGCAGCAGCTGCTTTACTTTCCCGACATGCGCTTCAGGAATAAACGCGACGGACTCCTGCGGGGGCAGCGTGACCTGCAGCGGGCCGTTGTCCGTTGCCAGCCAGAATTCAACTTCAGTGCCCTGAGGGGTATCCCGCCAGTGTCGGGTCAGTAAAAAGCCTTCTTGCGCCTGCGCCACGCCGTTATCCCATAAAACAAAACCAGGCCTGATTATAGCCTGGTTGAATGTTTTATGCTGGGGATATATACAGTTTACTGCCCGTAGTAGGCCTTTGCACCGTGCTTGCGCAGATAATGCTTATCCAGCAGGGTTTGCTGCATGTCCGGCAGCTGTGGTGCCAGCTGGCGACAGAAGATCCCCATATAGGCAACTTCTTCGAGCACAATCGCGTTATGCACCGCATCTTCCGCGTTTTTACCCCAGGCAAAGGGGCCGTGGGAGTGTACCAGCACGCCGGGCATTTGCGCCGCGTCGATTCCCTGTTTCTCGAAGGTTTCAACAATTACGTTGCCGGTTTCCCACTCGTACTCGCCGTTAATTTCAGCGTCGGTCATCAGGCGCGTGCAGGGGATGGTGCCGTAAAAGTAGTCTGCGTGGGTGGTGCCGGTCGCCGGGATGGACTGGCCCGCCTGCGCCCAGATGGTGGCATGGCGCGAATGGGTATGCACAATACCGCCGATGGTCGGAAATGAACGGTACAGCAACCGGTGGGTTGGCGTATCGGAGGAGGGCTTTTTGTTCCCTTCCACCACTTCACCCGTTTCGATGCTGACAACGACCATATCGTCTGCGGTCATCACCGTGTAATCCACGCCGGAAGGCTTGATCACGAAGACGCCTTTTTCGCGGTCAACGGCGCTCACGTTGCCCCAGGTGAGGGTGACGAGATTGTGTTTCGGCAGCGCCAGGTTAGCTTCAAGAACCTGACGTTTGAGATCGTCTAACATTGTTGTCTCCTGCCGGATGGCGCTTCGCTTATCCGGCCTACAGAACCGTAGGCCCGGTCAACGCAGCGCCACCGGGCATTCAGGGCTTAGCGTTTTGAACCGTAATAAACTTCGTTCCAGCGCAGCGCGTCTTTGAAAGCCGGCAGGCGGGTATCGTTATCAATCACGGTCAGTTCGATGTCGTGCAGCTCGGCGAACTGACGCATGTCGTTCAGATCCAGCGCGTGGCTGAAGACGGTATGGTGCGCGCCGCCGGCCAGGATCCACGCTTCTGACGCGGTTGGCAGATCCGGCTGTGCTTTCCACAGGGCGTTAGCGACCGGCAGTTTTGGCAGTGAATGGGGCGTTTCAACGGCATCAACGCAGTTCACCAGCAGGCGGAAACGATCCCCCAGATCGATCAGGCTGGCGTTGATGGCCGGGCCGGTACGGGTGTTGAAGATCAGACGTGCCGGATCGGCTTTACCGCCAATGCCGAGGTACTGCACGTCCAGGATCGGCTTCTCTTCCACCGCGATAGAAGGGCACACTTCAAGCATGTGTGAGCCGAGCACCAGATCGTTGCCGTTCTCGAAGTGGTAGGTGTAGTCCTCCATGAAGGAGGTGCCGCCCTGCAGACCGGTCGACATCACCTTCATGATGCGAAGCAGAGCGGCAGTTTTCCAGTCGCCTTCCCCGGCAAAGCCGTAGCCCTGCTGCATCAGACGTTGTACTGCCAGGCCGGGCAGCTGTTTCAGGCCATGAAGATCTTCAAACGTCGTGGTAAAGGCGTGGAAACCGCCCTGTTCCAGGAAGCGCTTCATGCCCAGCTCAATGCGCGCCGCATCCAGCACGTTCTGGCGCTTGTCGCCGTTGATTTGTGCCGCAGGCGTCAGGCGGTAGCGGCTTTCGTACTCATCCACCAGCGCGCTGACGTCGCCGTCGCTGATTTCATTCACCACCTGTACCAGGTCGCCCACGGCCCAGGTGTTGACGGAGAAGCCAAACTTGATCTGCGCGGCCACTTTGTCACCGTCGGTCACCGCCACTTCACGCATGTTGTCGCCAAAACGCACCACTTTCAGATGGCGGGTGTCCTGTTTAGAGACCGCCTGGCGCATCCAGGAGCCGATACGTTGTTGTGCATGGCCGTCCTGCCAGTGGCCGGTCACCACCGCGTGCTGCTGACGCATACGCGCGCCGATGAAGCCGAACTCGCGGCCGCCGTGCGCGGTCTGGTTCAGGTTCATGAAGTCCATGTCAATGCTGTCCCACGGCAAGGAGGCGTTGAACTGGGTATGGAACTGCAGCAGCGGTTTGTTAAGGATGGAGAGACCGTTGATCCACATTTTGGCCGGTGAGAAGGTGTGCAGCCACACCACCAGACCGGCGCATTTGTCGTCGTAGTTCGCGTCGCGGCAGATATGGGTGATCTCATCCGGCGTCGTGCCCAGCGGTTTCAGCACCAGTTTGCAGGGCAGTTTGGCTTCCGCATTCAGCGCGTTAACAACGTGCTCCGCGTGTTTCGTTACCTGCTGCAGCGCCTGTGGTCCGTACAGATGCTGGCTGCCAATCACAAACCACACTTCATAATTATTAAAAATGGTCATCATCGTGTCCTTAATGGGTCAGGGTTGCCGTAGTGTCCGCGGTGCTTTTGGCCGGGGCGGCGACAGGGAGATAGTGAAGTTCGGCGCTTTTTGCCCATTGCTGGTAGCGCTGATAAAGCTGTTCGAAGCGTTGTGCCTGCTGGGTACGCGGCTGGAGCGTATTTTCAACGGCGCTTGCCATGTGCTGCTGCGCAGTCGGGATATCGGCATGAACACCGGCAGCCACGGCGGCAAAAATTGCCGCGCCCAACGCGCAGCATTGATCGGACGCGACAATCTGCAGCGGACGGTTCAGCACGTCGCAGCAGGCCTGCATGATGACCGGGTTTTTACGGGCAATGCCCCCCAGCGCCATCACGTTATTCACGTCGATGCCCTGCTCGGTGAAGCATTCCATAATCGCGCGGGCACCGAAGGCGGTGGCGGCAATCAGGCCACCGAACAGCGCCGGTGCGTCGGTCGCGAGGTTGAGATCGGTAATGACCCCTTTCAGGCGCTGGTTGGCAAACGGCGTGCGGCGACCGTTAAACCAATCCAGCACTACCGGCAAGTGATCGAGAGACGGATTTTTCGCCCAGGCGTCCGTGAGCTGCGGCAGAAGCTGTTTTTTACTCTCGGCGATCTGGGTTTTCAGTTCAGGATGCGTTGCCGCCAGCTGGTCCAGCGGCCAGCCCAGCACGCGACCAAACCAGGCGTAGATATCGCCAAATGCGGACTGACCGGCTTCGAGGCCGATGAAGTCCGGCACCACGCTGCCGTCAACCTGGCCGCAGATGCCTTTCACCGCACGCTCGCCGACGGTGGCTTTATCCGCCGTCAGGATGTCGCAGGTTGAGGTGCCAATCACTTTCACCAGCGTATTAGGCTGCGCGCCGGCACCGACGGCGCCCATATGGCAGTCAAACGCGCCGCCGGAGATCGCCACGTTCTGCGGCAGGCCAAGACGCGTCGCCCACTCTTCGCAAAGCGTGCCGACGGGAATATCGGCGGTGAAGGTGTCGGTAAACAGCGGGTATTTCAGGTTTTTGTTGATGATCGGGTCGAGTTCATCGAAGAACGCCGCCGGAGGCAGGCCGCCCCAGCTTTCGTGCCAGAGGGATTTATGTCCGGCGCTGCAGCGGCCGCGGCGGATATCCTGTGGCCGCGTGGTGCCAGAGAGCAGGGCGGGAACCCAGTCGCACAGTTCAATCCAGGAGACGGCTGCCTGGGCAACGGATGCGTCCGCGCGGGTAACGTGCAGGATCTTGGCCCAGAACCATTCGCTGGAGTAAATCCCGCCAATGTAGCGCGAGTAGTCTGTTTTACCTGGCTGATGGCACCGGCGGGTGATGGCTTCGGCCTCTTCCACGGCGGTATGGTCTTTCCACAACACGAACATGGCGTTCGGGTTGTCGGCAAACTCAGGGCGCAGCGCGAGTACGCGCCCTTCGGCATCCACAGGGGCGGGGGTGGAGCCGGTGCTGTCGACGCCAATCCCGACTATCTCTGCCCGCTGGGCCTCAGTCAGGTCAGCAAGGACGGTTTTGATTGCCGCTTCCATCGACTCAATGTAGTCACGCGGGTGGTGACGGAACTGGTTGTTTGGCGCATCGCAGTAGCGCCCCTCTTGCCAGCGCGGGTACCACTCAACGCTGGTTGCTATCTCCTGGCCGGACGTACAGTCCACTGCCAGCGCGCGAACCGAATCGCTGCCAAAATCGAGGCCAATCGCAATTGCCATGGTGTTGCTCCATCGAAAAAACAGGTATGGAAGAACATTAGAGACTGGGGGCGAAAATCGTCAGGCAGGATCCGCTAATCTTATGGACTAAATTGCTGTTACAACGGAAAGTGTGACGCCGTGCAAATATTCAATGTGGACATTTCTGCCGCACTTATAGACACTTTTGTTACTGCTGATCTGCCTGCTCTGGCGGAGAAATCAGGGGGAAAGGCTGAAACATGGCGGACGTAAAAGAGGCATAACGCTTTTGAGATCTTTTCGCAGACCATTTTTGACCTGCTTTTAATGATATGGACAATTGGTTTCCTTCAGGACCCTTGGGAGAACTGAATCTATGGCCGAAACGCAAAACGATCCCCTGCTGCCGGGATACTCGTTTAACGCGCACCTTGTGGCGGGGCTGACCCCTATCGAGGCTGAGGGATATCTCGATTTTTACATTGACCGACCGCTCGGGATGAAAGGTTATATTCTCAACCTGACCGTGCGAGGGGAGGGAGTTATCAAGAATGGTGACCAGCAGTTCATCTGCCGCCCCGGTGACATCCTGCTGTTCCCCCCGGGAGAGATCCACCATTATGGCCGTCACCCGGATGCCAAAGAGTGGTATCACCAGTGGGTCTACTTCCGTCCGCGCGCCTACTGGCAGGAGTGGCTTTCATGGCCAGCCATTTTTGCGCATACCGGTTATTACCGCCCGGATGAGGCGCATCTGGCGCAGTTTCGCGAGCTTTTTGCGCAGATTATTGAGGCGGGGCAGGCGGGAGGCCGTTATGCCGAACTGCTGGCGATTAACCTGCTTGAACAACTGCTGCTGCGACGGATGGAGGCGATTAACGCGTCGCTGAATCCGCCGCTGGATAACCGCGTGCGCGATGCCTGCCAGTACATCAGTGACCATCTGGCCGATAGCCAGTTTGATATCGCCAGCGTTGCCCAGCATGTTTGTCTCTCACCGTCGCGGCTGTCGCATCTGTTTCGTCAGCAGCTTGGCGTCAGCGTGCTGAGCTGGCGTGAGGATCAGCGGATAAGCCAGGCGAAGCTTCTGCTCAGCACCACCCGGATGCCGATCGCCACCGTGGGGCGCAACGTAGGCTTTGAAGATCAGCTCTATTTTTCTCGTGTCTTTAAAAAGTGTACCGGCGCCAGCCCGAGCGAATTCCGCGCGGGTTGTGAATGAACGGTAAAAAAAGATAAACAAACAGGTGAATGCTCAAAGCAACCTGTAAACTATTCAGACAATTGTTGCCTTGACGCGGTGCGGGGCGCTAAGCAGAATCGCTGATTCGTTTTCTGACCGGAATAGTTATGCAGGCATTGCTGGAACACTTTATTACCCAGTCCGTTATGTATTCGCTCATCGCCGTGGCGCTGGTGGCCTTTCTGGAATCGCTGGCGCTCGTGGGGTTAATCCTGCCCGGCACCGTGATGATGGCAGGGCTTGGCGCGCTGATTGGCAGCGGTGAGGTCAATTTCTGGCAGGCGTGGCTGGCCGGGATCGTCGGCTGTCTGCTGGGCGACTGGATCTCTTTCTGGCTGGGCTGGCGCTTTAAGAGGCCGCTGCACCGCTGGTCGTTCATGAAAAAGAACAAAGCCTTGCTGGATAAAACCGAGCATGCGCTGCACCAGCACAGCATGTTTACCATTCTCGTCGGCCGCTTTGTCGGCCCCACGCGTCCGCTGGTTCCCATGGTCGCCGGGATGCTGGATCTGCCGGTCGCAAAATTCGTAGTGCCGAATATTATCGGCTGCGTCTTCTGGCCGCCGTTCTACTTCCTGCCGGGGATCCTCGCGGGTGCGGCCATCGATATTCCTGACGGTATGCAAAGCGGCGAGTTTAAGTGGCTGCTGCTGGGTACCGCGCTGCTGCTGTGGCTGGCGGCATGGCTGTGCTGGCGTCTGTGGCGCAGTGCGAAAGCGAATATCGATCGCCTGACGCGCTATCTTCCCCGCGCTCGCCTGTTGTGGCTGGCACCGCTGACGCTGGGCGTGGCGGTGGTGGCGCTGGTGGCGTTGATTCGTCACCCGCTGATGCCGGTGTACGGTGAGATCCTGTTGAAGGTTGTGAGCCGTTGATGTTGTTTTCCCTCTCCCCGGACTGTACATGGGAGAGGGGCAGGGTGAGGGCATCAGGCCGCAGGAATGCCCAACAATGAAGACGCCCCCGCTTTACCACTCAGCAGCGCTTCTGTTGCTCCATCCCACAAAATGCGTCCCTCCGCGATCACTACCGATCGCGGCGCAATCCGTGCGGCATCCTCGATGCTGTGCGACACCATCAGCATCGTCAGCTGCTGGCGTTGACAGACCTCCTGCACCAGCGCCAGCATCTCCTGGCGCAGGGCGGGATCGAGCGCAGAGAACGGCTCATCCAGCAGCAGGACCGGCTGTTCGCGCACCAGACACCGCGCCAGCGCCACGCGCTGACGCTGGCCGCCAGAGAGCTCGCCCGGCAGTCTGTCGATAAACCCGATGATCCCCATCTGTGTGGCAATGTTCTCCAGCTTTTGACGTTGGGCTGCGTTCAGCTTGAGTCCCGGATCCATCCCGAGAGCAATGTTCTGCCGCACTGTCAGATGGGTAAACAGGTTATTTTCCTGAAACAGCATGGAGACAGGACGTTTTGCGGGGGGCGTGTGGGTATGGTCCCGGTTTTCAATGACTATCGATCCGCTCGCCGGCTGCAGAAAACCCGCAATCAAATTAAGCAGCGTGCTTTTGCCCGCTCCGCTTGGTCCGAGCACAGCAATCATCTCTCCCTGGCGCACGGAGAGCGTGAAGCGCATCGGCAGATGCTGATAGAGCCAGGTTACATCAGTCAGTTTTAACATTACGCCCCGGAAGTTTTTCGATTACGGTAAATAAAGCAAAGCACAGCAGCAGCAGTAACAGCGCGGTAACCGCGCCGTCCTGGCTGCGGTAAGAGCCGATTTGCTGATACAGCCAGTAGGGCAGCGTACGGAAATTGTCATTGCCAAACAGCGCCACGACCCCAAAGTCACCAATGGAGAGCACGCAGGCAAACGCCAGCGCCTGCGCCAGCGGGCGTTTTAGCGCGCGTAATTCGACCACCTTCAGCCGTTGCCAGCCCTGCATCCCCAGCGACTGACAGAGCAAACTGTAGTGGCTGTTGACATCGCGCATCGGGTTTTCCAGTACCTTGAGCGCGTAAGGGATGGCCATTAACGCATTGGTAAAGATCACAATGCCGTCAGCGCTGTCCGGCAGGCCGAGGGTGCTGTTGAACAGCAGGAAGAAGCCCGTCGCCAGCACGATGCCTGGCATGGCCAGAATCAGCATGCCAGTCAGCTCCAGCGCGTGTCCGGCCTTTCGGGCCTGCCGGGCATAGAGTTCACGGCTGCTCCACAGCAGCATCATGGTCAGCATGACGCACAGCAGCCCGGCCGCCAGCGCAATGCGAAGCGAGGTCCCGGTGGCCTGCCAGAGGACAGGCTGTTGCAGAACGGACAGAAGATTGAGGTTCAGACCGTCAATGATAACGGCCAGCAGCGGCGGCAGCAGCAGCGCCAGCGCCAGCGCAATCAGGAGAAAATCGGAGATGCGGCTGTGCAGGCTGTCCTGCGGATCGCGCCAGCCCGCTATCTGATTACTGCCAGGGGGAATGGCTTTACTCAGGCGCTGGCTGAGCATGACCAGAGCCAGACAGCACGTCATCTGGACTATCGCCAGCAGCGCGGCGCGTCCGGGATCGTAGTCGTAACTCAGCGCCTGGTAAATCGCCAGCTCAATGGTGGTGGCCTGCGGCCCGCCGCCGAGTGAAAGCACGGTTGCAAAGCTGGCAAAGCAGAGCATGAAGATCAATGCCGCTACGGGCGGGAGCTGGCGGCGCAGCCACGGCCATTCGACAAAGCGGAAGAATGAGGTGCCGCGCATACCAAGCTGGGCGGCAATCTGACGCTGTTCGCCGGGAATGTTCTCCAGCGCCTGCAAAAAGAGGCGTGTCGCCATCGGCATATTGAAAAACACGTGCGCCAGCAAAATGCCCTTCAGTCCGTAAGGCGAGAAGGTCCATTCAAGACCAAGCAGGCCGCACAGAGAGGCCAGCCAGCCCTGGCGGCCGTAAACGCTCAGAATGCCAAAAACGGCCACCAGCACGGGCAGGATCAGGGTCATGGCGCACAGGCGCAGCAGGGCCTGCCTGCCGGGGAAACGCCTGCGATAGAGCGCGCGCGCAAGAAAAATGGCCGGAATGACCGACAGCAGGGCAGACAGAAACGCCTGCCAGAATGAAAAACGGATGACGTGCCAGAGATAGCTGTCGTGCCAGAGCGCGAGCAGGTCGCTCTCTGGCGCGTTAAACCACAACGCAAGAAAGGCACCCAGACTGACCGCCACCATCACGCCGGCGGCGAGCAGCCCGGGCAGTAACCAGCCGGGAATTAACGGCTGACGGCGCGTTGCCATTCACTTACCCATGCTGCACGCTGCGCGGCGACCTGCTGCGGCGTAAATTCCAGCGAGGTTTTTGGTTTGGTCAGCTGCTCGAACCCTGCTGGTAGCGCAACATTCGTGACGGGATACATCCAGTTTCCTGCCGGAATGGCGTTCTGGAAGGCGGGTGATACCATAAATTTCAGAAATTTTTCTGCCAGCTCCGGCTGTTTGCTGGCGGCGGTACGCGCGGCCGCTTCCACCTGCAGATAATGCCCTTCAGCAAAATCAGCAGCGGCATAGTTATCTTTCTTCTCGGCGATAATGTGGTAAGCCGGAGAGGTGGTGTAGCTCAACACCAGGTCGCTTTCGCCTTTCAGGAACAGGCCATAGGCTTCGCTCCAGCCTTTGGTCACCGTCACGGTTTTGGCGGCCAGCTTCTGCCACGCCTGGGGCGCTTTGTCCCCGTAGACTTTTTGCATCCACAGCAGCAGGCCCAGACCCGGCGTACTGGTGCGTGGGTCTTCATAAATTACACGCCATTTCTGGTCGCTTTCCACCAGCTCTTTCAGGCTCTTCGGCGGGTTTTTCAGCTTGTTTTTGTCATAGACAAAAGCAAAGTAGCCGTAGTCGAACGGCACAAAGGTGTCGTTTTTCCAGCCGCCAGGCACGTTAACGGCTTCTGCCGCTACGCCGCTTTTGGCAAAGAGTTTGGTTTGCGAGGCGGCCTCCAGCAGGTTGTTATCGAGCCCGAGCACCACATCCGCTTTGCTGTTTTTTCCTTCCATGCGCAGACGGTTGAGCAGGGAAACGCCGTCCTCCAGCGCCACGAACTTCAGTTCGCAGTTGCAGTCCGCTTCAAAGGCTTTTTTGACGGCCGGGCCAGGGCCCCAGTCGGCAGAGAAAGAGTCGTAGGTGTAGACCGTCAGAACGGGCTTAGCTAAAGCAGGCAGCGCAAACAGCGCCAGCAGGGGAAGAACTTTTTTTAACACTTTGCACCTCAGGGTTGAGTGGCAAAGGATTTTGAGCGACAGCCTCAAATCCCTTCGCCGGCGTTATCCGGATCAGGTTCGACGGGTATTATCTCAGCGCACATCTGTGATGCAGCACCCCGTTGAGAACGGCGGTATTGTAATGATTTGGTGAATATTACGAAAGCGTTATGGTTCCGGCGGGGCAAACCAGGCCGATTTGAAATCGAACCAGCCCAGGGTATTCATCCGCAGGCCTCGCATACTGCGTTGTCCCTGGATCATCAGCCAGTGGTGGATCAAGGGAACGATCGCCTGTTCAGCCAGCAGCTGCTGGCACCATACGGCAAGATTCATCTCGCCCGCACGCCACCGGGCGGCATCCTGTTGCCAGTCACGGTCGATGCAGTGCTGGATCAGCGGGACCTCATAAAGGTGCGAGAATAATGAAAAATCGAGCGGCAGGGTGAAGTTGGCGCTGTTCAGCCAGATATCACTGGTTATCTCCCCCTGGTGCCATTCGTGATAATCCACTTCCCTGATCTCCAGCCTGACGCCTTCCGCTGCCAGCAGCCTGGTCATGATCCTGGCGATAAAACGATGCTCCACATGCTCGCGGTAGTAGGTCAGTGAGATGGACTCCAGCCCAGCAGGTTTGTCGGCGTGCGCCGGGCGGGCATGGTGCCAGCGCGGTAGCAGGCCGTACGCCGGGAACCAGTAGGTCTGATACTGCTCTTCCGCATGGTAGATCAGGTTGGAAGGGGACAGTATATGGCTGATCCACTTACGGACGGCCGGGTTGGCCCCGCGGTGGGTGCGGCTGTCGAACAGCAGATAGTAGCATCCCTCCTCCAGGCGACTCTCCACGGCCTTTTCTCCCGTGGTGGGACCTTCCAGCGTCAGGCCGGCGCTCAGCTCTTCATTCAGATCCGGTAATACCCACACATTCACTTCGTCGATCAGCGCCCGATAGCCAAAGTAGTCATCAAACGCACGGATTTTCAGCTGGTTGTTATTATTACGGGAGACGGCGTAGGGCCCGGTACCTATCGGCAGGCTGGCAAAATTGTTCATCGATTCCCACTCGCCGGGCAAAATCATTGACGGCACATAGCCCAGCAGCCAGGGGAGCCACTGGTCCTGTTCTGAAAGCTCAATATCCAGCGTCCATGCCGTTGGCGAGTGGACGCGCGAAATATGCGAGTAGAGCGGCAGCGTGCGGGCGCGTTCCAGAGAGGTGATGACGTCGTGCATTTCCAGCTCGCGGCCATGATGAAAGTGGATGCCGGGGCGTAAAAAAAAGCGCCAGTGAAGCGGGGAAAGCTGCTGCCAGTGGTGAGCGATATCTGCTTCCAGTTCCCCATTTTCCTCATTTATCCGCGTCAGGCCGCTGAAGATTTGTCGCGCCATGTGGGTTTCTGAGCGGCGTAAGGCCGTGCCGGGCAACAGGTTTTTCATCGGCCGATAGTAGAGGACCCGCAGGATGTGACGGCCCTGGCGGAAACTGCGTCCGAGATGGGAAACCAGCATCTGGCGCACCGCGGCTTTATCGCCCACCAGCTGCACCAGCTGGTCAATTCGGTCCTGCTCCAGCAGGTCTTCGGCGCGCTGCTGTTGCAACGCCAGCCCGGTATAGAGGAAGGTCAGGCGCGATCGTTTACCGCGTCCCGCCTCCGCTTCCCAGCTTAACCAGCCCTGCTGCTGCATGGTATTGAGCAGCGTACGCATATGGCGGCGGGAGCAGCTCAGCAGGTCGGCCAGCTCGTTCAGCGTGGTCTCCTGCGATTGCCCCTCGCAGCACTGCCAGAGGCGGATAAATTGTTGTTGCAGTCGACCAGAAGGCATAAAAGAGGAACTCCTGACAAAAAATCAGCAATTTATTAATCCCTATATTAAGCCAATAATCCTTACCGATGAAGTGAGGAGGTAAATTATGAAGAGGTCTACCGCACGTCAGTTTTATCAGCACTATTTTTCAGCGACAAAAGGAACGTCCTGGCTGGCCCGCCAGTGTGCAGAGCAACGGCTGAAAATACTGGAAGACCTGATGCAGTGGGATGTTACGAAACCGACCTCTTCTCGCTAACTCGCCTCGATCATGTGTGACTGAGTATTGGTGCTTATCACCCGCCAGCAAAATGTTTTTGCTGGCTTTTTTCGTTTATTCTTTCACCCGGTTTTGATCCGCTTTCACAAGGACTTGCGCATGCTCTGGTTGATGACGATGGGGCGACGCCTGAATGGCGTCTATGCCGCTTTTATGCTGGTGGCCTTTATGATGGGCGTGGCGGGGGCGCTGCAGGCACCGACGCTGAGCCTGTTTCTCAGTCGCGAGGTGGGCGCGCAGCCGTTTTGGGTGGGGCTGTTTTATACCGTCAACGCCGTTGCCGGGATCCTGGTCAGTCTCGCGCTGGCGAAACGTTCGGACAGCCAGGGCGATCGTCGTAAGCTGATCCTCTTTTGCTGCGCCATGGCCGTGGGTAACGCGCTGCTCTTTGCTTTCAATCGGCACTATCTGACGCTCATTACCTGTGGCGTGCTGCTGGCCTCGCTGGCGAACACCGCCATGCCGCAGCTGTTCGCCCTGGCCCGGGAATATGCCGATAACTCGGCGCGGGAAGTGGTGATGTTCAGCTCGGTGATGCGTGCGCAGCTCTCGCTGGCGTGGGTCATTGGCCCGCCGCTGGCCTTTATGCTGGCACTGAACTATGGCTTTACCGCCATGTTCTCTATCGCCGCAGGGATTTTTGCCATCAGTCTGCTCCTGATCGCCTTTGCCCTGCCGTCCGTGGCACGCGTTGAACAGACGACGGATAAACCCATCACCGAGGTGAGCGGTTGGCAGGACAAAAACGTCCGGATGCTGTTTATTGCCTCCACGCTGATGTGGACCTGCAACACCATGTACATCATCGATATGCCGCTGTGGATCAGCAGCGATCTGGGCTTGCCGGACAAGCTCGCCGGGATCTTAATGGGTACCGCGGCCGGGCTGGAAATTCCGGCAATGATTCTGGCGGGTTACTACGTTAAGCGTTTCGGAAAGCGTCGGATGATGATCGTGGCGGTGGCGGCTGGGGTACTGTTTTACGCGGGGCTGATCCTTTTCCATTCGCGCGAAGCGTTACTGGCGCTGCAGCTGTTCAACGCTGTGTTTATTGGCATTGTCGCCGGTATTGGCATGCTCTGGTTCCAGGACTTAATGCCTGGCCGCGCGGGCTCGGCAACGACGCTTTTTACCAACAGTATTTCGACCGGGGTGATCCTGGCGGGCGTGATTCAGGGGGCGCTGGCGCAAAGTTACGGACATGCCTCGGTGTACTGGATGATTGCGGGATTATCTGTTGTGACGCTGCTGCTTACCTGTCGGGTAAAAGATGTTTGATTCTGGAAGATGGCTTCACGAAATGGAACGACTTTCTGACAGGTACGAAGAAGGGAAATAGAGTGCGTGGCGGGTGCCTGAGGCAGTTTGCCTCAGGCTTTCGCAAGAGGCAAACAGGGAGAGTCCTACATCAATAAAACTGATGGGGGAGACTAACTTCACTTCCGACACTGCGAGGTTAGTCTCTTCATGGCCTTTAGCCCATAAACGCTGGCTGTTTTTTCTCGTAGGCTGAAATGGCATCTTCATGCTGCAGGGTCAGACCAATACTGTCCAGACCGTTCAGCATGCAGTGACGACGGAACGCATCGATGCTAAAGCGGTAGGTTTTATCGCCCGCTTTAACCACTTCTGCTTCCAGATCCACCTCAAACGACATCCCCGGATTCGCCTTAACCTGCGCGAACAGTTCATCGACCTGTTCGTCGCTCAGCGTGACCGGGAGCAGCTGGTTGTTAAAGCTGTTGCCGTAAAAGATGTCCGCGAAGCTTGGGGCAATAACCACTTTAAAACCGTAGTCGGTCAGTGCCCAGGGCGCGTGCTCACGGGATGAGCCGCAGCCGAAGTTTTCCCGTGCCAGCAAAATGGAGGCCCCTTTGTATTCCGGGAAATTCAGAACGAACTCGGGATTCGGCACTTCGCCTTTGTCGTCCAGGAAACGCCAGTCATTAAACAGGTGGGCACCAAAACCGGTACGCGTCACTTTCTGCAGAAACTGTTTCGGAATGATCGCGTCAGTATCGACGTTAGCGGCGTCCAGGGGGACAACCCGGCCGGTATGTTGGGTAAATTTCTCTGCCATGATTGTCTCCTTATTTCAGGCTGCGAATATCGGCGAAATGGCCGGTGACTGCCGCAGCGGCGGCCATTGCCGGGCTGACCAGGTGGGTACGCCCACCGCGGCCCTGACGGCCTTCAAAGTTACGGTTGCTGGTGGAAGCGCAACGCTCGCCCGGATTCAGGCGGTCATTGTTCATCGCCAGACACATGGAGCAGCCAGGCAGGCGCCACTCGAAACCTGCCTCGATGAAGATCTTATCCAGACCTTCGGCTTCCGCCTGAGCTTTCACCGGACCGGAGCCTGGAACGACCAGCGCCTGCACGCCCGGCGCCACTTTGCGGCCTTTGGCAATCTCTGCAGCCGCCCGTAAATCTTCAATACGAGAGTTGGTGCAGGAACCGATAAATACCTTATCAATGGCCACGTCGGTTAACGGTACACCGGGCTTCAGGCCCATATAGGCCAGCGCTTTTTCCGCACTGGCACGCTCCACCGGATCGGTAAAGGACGCCGGGTCAGGAATCGTGTCGTTAACGGAAATCACCTGGCCCGGGTTGGTGCCCCAGGTCACCTGAGGTGCAATCTCTTCTGCCTGCAGCGTGACGACGGTATCAAAGGTTGCGCCGTCGTCGGTTTTCAGGGTTTTCCAGTACGCCACCGCGTCGTCAAAATCCTGACCTTTCGGCGCGTGCAGACGCCCCTTCACATAGTTAAAGGTCGTTTCATCTGGCGCGACCAGACCGGCTTTGGCACCCATCTCAATGGCCATGTTGCAGAGGGTCATACGCCCCTCCATGCTCAGCGCCTGGATGGCCTCGCCGCAGAATTCCACCACGTGGCCGGTACCGCCCGCGCTGCCGGTTTTACCGATGATCGCCAGCACGATATCTTTTGCAGTAATACCCGGCGCGGCTTTACCCTTCACTTCTATCTTCATGGTTTTGGCGCGGCCCTGTTTCAGGGTCTGCGTTGCCAGCACGTGTTCAACTTCAGAGGTACCAATCCCGAACGCCAGGGCGCCAAACGCACCGTGGGTCGCGGTATGGGAGTCACCGCAGACGATGGTCATGCCCGGCAGGGTAATCCCCTGTTCAGGTCCCATCACGTGAACGATGCCCTGGTAAGGGTGGTTCAGATCGTAAAGCTCAACGCCAAACTCGTTACAGTTCTTAATCAGTTCCTGCATCTGGATACGTGCCATCTCACCCGAGGCATTAATGTCTTTGGTCTGGGTGGAAACGTTGTGATCCATCGTGGCGAAGGTTTTTCCCGGCTGACGTACCGGACGCTTGTGCGCACGCAGGCCGTCAAATGCCTGAGGAGAGGTCACCTCGTGTACCAAATGTCGGTCGATATACAGCAGCGGGGTTTCGTTTGGTGCCTCGTAAACAACGTGCGCATCAAACAATTTTTCATATAAGGTTTTGGCCATGATTACACCCCTTGCGCGACATAGCGGGCAATAATGTCGCCCATTTCATCAGTACTGACTGCCGCCGTGCCGCGTGCTAAATCACCGGTACGGACGCCTTCTTCTAACGCCCGGTTAATGGCGTTTTCAATTGCGGTTGCCGCATCGCCTGCATCCAGGCTGTAGCGCAGCAGCAGGGCCAGAGAGAGGATCTGCGCAATCGGGTTCGCGATGTTTTTGCCCGCGATATCCGGGGCGGAACCGCCCGCCGGCTCGTACAGGCCAAACCCTTCTTCGTTCAGGCTTGCGGATGGCAGCATGCCCATCGAGCCGGTGATCATTGCGCATTCGTCCGAAAGAATGTCCCCGAACAGGTTGGAGCACAGCAGGACATCAAACTGCGAAGGATCCTTGATCAACTGCATGGTCGCGTTGTCGATGTACATGTGCGACAGCTCAACGTCCGGGTACTGCTTAGCGACTTCACTGACGATCTCGCGCCATAAAATGGAAGACTGCAGCACGTTCGCTTTATCAATAGAGGTCACTTTATGACGGCGCTTGCGTGCAGACTCAAACGCGATATGAGCGATACGTTCAATTTCGAAACGGTGATACACCTCGGTATCGAACGCTTTTTCATGCTGGCCGCTGCCTTCACGTCCTTTGGGCTGACCGAAATAGATCCCGCCGGTCAGTTCACGCACGCACAGAATATCAAACCCATTGGCGGCGATGTCCGCGCGCAGCGGGCAGAACTCTTCCAGCCCCTGATACAGCTTCGCCGGACGCAGGTTGCTGAACAGCTTGAAATGCTTACGCAGCGGCAGCAGCGCACCGCGCTCGGGCTGCTCTGCGGGAGGCAGGTGTTCCCATTTGGGGCCACCGACGGAACCAAACAACACGGCATCGGCATTTTCGCAGCCTTCAACGGTGGCTTTCGGCAATGGCGTGCCGTGGTTATCAATCGCAATACCGCCCACATCGTAGTGGCTGGTGGTGATTTTCATCGCAAAACGCGCGCGAACGGCTTCCAGTACTTTCAGCGCCTGTGCCATCACTTCCGGGCCAATACCGTCACCCGGCAACACAGCAATATGGTAATTCTTCGACATTACACGGTTTCCTTGTTGTTCTCTTTATTCTGAGCTTTGCGTTGCAACTCTTTCTCGACTTCGGCGGCGCGCCAGATGTTGTTCAGGACATGCACCATCGCTTTGGCGGAAGATTCCACGATGTCGGTCGCCAGACCTACGCCGTGGAAGCGACGGCCGTTGTAATTGACGACGATATCCACCTGCCCCAGCGCATCTTTACCGTGGCCTTTGGCCGTCAGGTCATATTTCACCAGCTCAACGTCATATTCGGTGACGCGGTTAATCGCCTGGTAGATGGCATCGACAGGGCCGTTACCGTTAGCCGCTTCTGCTTTAATCTCATCCCCGCAGGCCAGTTTGATGGACGCCGTGGCGATGTCGCTGGAGCCGGACTGGACGCTGAAGTAATCCAGACGGAAGTGCTCCGGCTCTTCCTGCTGCTTGTTAATAAAGGCCAGCGCTTCCAGGTCATAGTCGAACACCTGACCTTTTTTGTCGGCCAGTTTCAGGAACGCGTCGTACAGCTGATCCATGTTGTAATCGCTGTCCTTATAGCCCATCTCTTCCATACGGTGTTTCACCGCCGCACGCCCGGAACGCGAGGTCAGGTTCAACTGCACCTGATTCAGACCGATAGATTCCGGGGTCATGATTTCGTAGTTTTCGCGGTTTTTCAGCACGCCATCCTGGTGAATACCGGAGGAGTGCGCGAAGGCGCCAGTACCGACAATGGCTTTGTTGGCCGGAATTGGCATGTTGCAAATCTGGCTGACGGTCTGGCTGGTGCGCCAGATTTCGTTGTGATTAATGCGGGTGTGCACGTTCATTATGTCTTTGCGCACTTTGATCGCCATGATCACTTCTTCCAGCGAGCAGTTACCTGCGCGCTCACCGATGCCGTTCATCGCCCCTTCAACCTGACGTGCGCCAGCATGTACCGCGGCGATGGCGTTACCGACGGCCAGGCCTAAATCGTCATGGGTATGAACGGAGATAATGGCTTTATCAATATTCGGTACGCGCTCATACAGACCGGTAATGATGCTGGAGAATTCAAACGGCATGGTGTAGCCGACGGTGTCCGGGATATTGATGGTTTTTGCGCCCGCGTTGATGGCCGCTTCCACCACGCGCGCCAGGTCTTCAATTGGCGTACGGCCTGCATCTTCACAGGAGAATTCAACGTCATCGGTATAGTTGCGTGCGCGCTTAACCATATACACGGCACGTTCAATCACCTCATCCAGCGTGCTGCGCAATTTGGTTGCGATATGCATTGGCGAGGTCGCAATAAAGGTATGGATACGGAACGCTTCGGCGACTTTCAGCGACTCGGCCGCGACGTCGATGTCTTTCTCTACACAGCGTGCCAGGCCACAGACGCGGCTGTTTTTGATGGTGCGGGCGATGGTCTGTACGGATTCGAAATCACCCGGAGACGAGACAGGGAAACCGACCTCCATCACGTCGACACCCATACGTTCGAGAGCCAGCGCGATCTGCAGTTTCTCTTTAACACTCAGGCTTGCCTGTAATGCCTGTTCACCGTCACGTAAAGTGGTATCGAAAATAATGACTTGCTGGCTCATGGGTTAGGTCCTTGTCAGTCTTAGGGCGCCTTGCTACGAGCATAAAAAAACCCGCGCAATGGCGCGGGTTTTAGTCTTACTGGTGACGATTCAACGCTGAATTTCGCCCGCCAGTCTACCGCGCACAGTGGATGCGTTTAGTAGTAGTAGACCGGTGAAACGAATGGTGCGAATCATGAATCGTGCTCCGTTAAATTCAATATGCTTTTAGTGGTACTGGATACGCCCGTTCATGTCAACCCCTGAGGATAAAAACGGCGCTAACAGCCTATACGTGCAGTCTGTTTGCTTTAGCTAATTGTGCTGGTTTTGTGTTTTTTGACCTGTTTAATTGTCTATTTTTGGACTTGAAAAAAGGTTGCGGAAATAAATAAAAATAATTTGTTTAAAACGGAAAGGTGCCGCTGTTAAGTATGTTGTAGGCGTAAAGGGTTTTAATATCATTAAGTTATAATTTTGATGAATCAATTCAGGCCCTTCGGTAAAGGAGGGTGAATAACAGCCTGTTAACGTAATGAGGTGCAGCGGTAATAACAGTTTAATAATACTTAAGTCATCATTAACTCTCGGGGAATTGTATATTTGTTTGGTTTATGGTTTCATCTCAACCCTAAAGTTAAACATATCATTTGCGCCTTTTATTGTCGTTCTTTTAGTGTCTTTATATATTCCGAATTTTAAACAATTCTCTTTCGCTGGTCATATTTGCATGATAAATCATATTTTTCGAGATTATTACAATACGTTGGCAAAGGGAGTGTAGCGTGACAGTGGAGTCTGAAGTGCCAGAAAATAATATTAAACAAGCTCAAGCTGCTGATGGGATTAAACCGCAGTTACGTACCGTGGACCTGAATCTGTTGACGGTGTTTGATGCTGTCATGCAGGAACAGAATATCACCCGTGCGGCACAAACGTTGGGGATGTCACAGCCTGCGGTCAGTAATGCCGTCGCCAGGCTCAAGGTTATGTTTAACGATGAACTGTTCGTCCGCTATGGCAGGGGGATTCAGCCCACGGCGCGTGCATTCCAGCTATTCGGCTCAATCCGCCAGGCGCTGCAGCTGGTACAAAATGAGCTGCCGGGCTCGGGGTTTGAACCCTTAAGCAGCGAACGCGTTTTTCATCTTTGTGTCTGTAGCCCATTAGATAATTATTTAACGTCGATAATATATAATAAGGTGGAAGAGATCGCGCCGAATATCAATTTGGTCTTTAAATCCTCTCTTAATCAAAACACCGAACATCAGCTACGGTATCAGGAGATCGAATTTGTCCTGGGATATGAAGAGTTCCGTCGACCTGAATTTTCCTGCGTACCGCTGTTTAAAGATGAAATGGTGTTGGTCGCCAGTAAAAAACATCCGCGCCTGACTTCTCCGCTACGAGAAAGTGATGTTTATAACGAGCAGCACGCCGTTGTTGCTCTCGACAGGTACGCTTCTTTTAGCCTGCCGTGGTATGACACGGCGGATAAACAGGCGTGTGTAGCCTATCAGGGCATGGCGATGGTCAGCGTATTAAATGTGGTCTCCCAGACACACCTGGTGGCCATTGCGCCACGCTGGCTGGCAGAAGAGTTTTCTGAACCCTTAAATCTGCAAATTTTGCCACTGCCACTTAAGCTTAATAGCCGAACCTGCTATCTCTCCTGGCATGAAGCGGCGGGGCGGGATAAAGGACATCAGTGGATGGAAGAGTTGCTTGTTAGCATTTGTCGCCGGTAAACGCATCAGGATAAATCGCATCAGGTTATGTGGTTTATCCTGTGTTTATTAAGCGTAGTGATATTTTATTCTGTTGTGCTTTTTCTCGGGCGGCTGTCTGGTTCGCAAAAATAGATGATTTCCTGCATTGTCGCGCTTTTCAGCGATGATTCGTCATCCCATCCTCCATTCTCAGATGAATTAACCATATCTTCCGTTAACGGCTGCTTTTTCTGCTTCTGGCACCGATTGTCTCCCCGGGTTTGCTAATTGCCTGCCTCAAAACGAGCGGTTAAGGTAAAGAACACTCTGCAAAAATATAAGATTGGTTTATCCCAATCGTAAGACGGTGCGGAAATGATTTCGGCACTCCGTCTGTAACACAATGCCTGGAGGCAAAGCATGGAGATGTTGTCTGGCGCGGAAATGGTCGTCCGGTCGCTGATCGACCAGGGCGTGAAGCAAGTGTTCGGCTACCCTGGCGGCGCGGTCCTTGATATTTATGATGCGCTGCATACGGTTGGAGGCATTGACCATGTTCTGGTACGTCACGAGCAGGCGGCGGTCCACATGGCTGACGGCCTGGCGCGTGCGACGGGTGAAGTGGGCGTGGTCTTAGTCACGTCCGGTCCCGGCGCGACAAACGCCATTACCGGCATTGCAACGGCGTATATGGACTCTATTCCGCTGGTGATCCTCTCCGGGCAGGTGGCAACCTCACTGATTGGCTACGATGCGTTTCAGGAGTGCGACATGGTCGGGATTTCGCGTCCCGTGGTGAAGCACAGCTTCCTGGTCAAGCAAACCGAAGACATTCCAGGCGTACTGAAAAAAGCCTTCTGGCTGGCGGCAAGCGGGCGTCCGGGTCCGGTCGTAGTCGATCTGCCTAAAGATATCCTGAACCCGGCCAACAAACTGCCTTACGTCTGGCCGGAATCGGTGAGCATGCGTTCCTACAACCCAACCACGCAAGGCCATAAAGGTCAAATTAAGCGCGCGTTGCAAACGCTTCTGGCAGCTAAAAAACCGGTTGTCTATGTTGGTGGCGGCGCGATCAATGCTGCCTGCGAAGTCCAGCTGCGTGAACTCATTGAAAAGCTTAATCTTCCTGTTGCATCGTCGCTGATGGGGCTGGGGGCATTTCCCGCCACCCACCGTCAGGCACTGGGTATGCTGGGCATGCACGGCACCTATGAAGCCAACATGACGATGCACCATTCTGATGTGATCTTTGCCGTAGGCGTGCGCTTTGACGATCGCACGACCAACAATCTGGCGAAGTATTGTCCAAACGCGACCGTCCTGCACATTGATATCGATCCGACGTCAATCTCAAAAACGGTGTCGGCTGACGTGCCGATCGTCGGGGATGCCCGACAGGTCCTGGAGCAAATGCTGGAGCTGCTGGGGCAGGAGAGTGCTACCCAGCCGCTGGATGAGATCCGCGACTGGTGGCAGCAGATTGAACAGTGGCGTGCGCGTCAGTGTCTGAAATATGACACGCACAGTGAAAACATTAAGCCGCAGGCGGTTATCGAAGCGGTGTGGCGGCTGACCAAAGGTGAAGCGTATGTGACCTCCGATGTAGGACAACACCAGATGTTTGCCGCCTTGTATTATCCATTTGATAAACCGCGACACTGGATCAACTCGGGTGGTTTAGGAACGATGGGATTTGGTCTGCCCGCCGCGCTGGGCGTTAAGCTGGCGCTGCCGAATGAAACCGTCGTCTGCGTGACCGGAGATGGCAGTATCCAGATGAACATTCAGGAGCTGTCGACTGCGCTGCAATATGAACTGCCGGTTCTCGTGCTGAACCTGAATAACGGCTACCTCGGCATGGTGAAGCAGTGGCAAGATATGATCTATTCTGGCCGTCACTCACAGTCATACATGAAATCGCTACCGGATTTTGTACGCCTCGCAGAAGCATACGGCCATGTTGGCATGCGTGTGACTGAGCCGGCTGAGCTGGAAACGAAGCTCGCAGAAGCGCTTGAACATGTTAAAAACAACCGCCTCGTCTTTATGGATGTCATTGTTGATGGCACCGAGCACGTATATCCGATGCATATTCGTGGTGGGGGTATGGATGAAATGTGGTTAAGCAAAACGGAGAGAACCTGATATGCGCCGGATATTGTCTGTTTTACTGGAAAACGAGTCTGGCGCCCTGTCGCGCGTCATTGGGCTTTTTGCACAGCGCGGCTATAACATTGAAAGCCTGACTGTCGCCCCGACGGATGACCCAACGCTGTCGCGTATGACGATCCAGACCGTCGGCGACGCGAAAGTCCTTGAGCAAATTGAAAAACAGCTGCATAAACTGGTCGACGTACTGCGCGTGAGCGAGCTGGGGCAGGGTGCCTACGTTGAACGTGAGGTCATGCTGGTGAAAATTCAGGCCAGTGGCTACGGACGTGAAGAAGTCAAACGCAATGCGGATATTTTCCGCGGACAGATTATCGACGTCACGCCTTCTCTTTATACGGTGCAGTTGGTGGGGACGAGCGACAAGCTGGATGCTTTCCTGGCATCCGTGCGGGATGTAGCCAAAATTGTTGAGGTGGCGAGATCGGGTGTAGTGGGTCTGTCACGCGGCGAGAAAATCATGCGTTAGTTGTCAAAAAGGTTCGCCTCTTTCTGCCCGGTCACCAAAGCCGGGCTTTTTTTTGCGTAATCAGCCGACAACGCAGATAAAAGCGGTTGCCGCGAAGGCTTTTCTGCGTTTAGATGTTAAAAGATTTAACCATAACCTTGACAGGGCCATGGACTCTTTTCTTTTTTTAAGGGGCAATTGTGAAACTGGATGAAATCGCCCGGCTAGCCGGCGTGTCACGAACAACGGCCAGCTATGTGATTAACGGTAAAGCAAAACAGTACCGTGTCAGCGATAAGACCGTTGAAAAAGTTATGGCGGTAGTTCGTGAACATAACTACCATCCGAATGCTGTCGCAGCCGGCCTGCGCGCCGGGCGCACCCGCTCTATTGGTCTGGTGATCCCGGACCTGGAAAACACCAGCTATACCCGTATCGCCAACTACCTTGAGCGCCAGGCGCGCCAGCGCGGCTATCAACTGCTGATTGCCTGCTCGGAAGATCAGCCCGATAACGAGATGCGCTGTATTGAGCATCTGCTCCAGCGTCAGGTCGATGCCATTATCGTGTCGACTTCCTTACCCCCAGAGCATCCGTTCTACCAGCGCTGGGCGAACGACCCGTTCCCGATCGTCGCGCTGGATCGCGCCCTGGACCGCGAGCATTTCACGAGCGTGGTGGGTGCCGATCAGGATGATGCAGAAATGCTGGCCGCTGAGCTAAGAACGTTCCCGGCAGAAACCGTGCTTTATCTTGGCGCGCTGCCTGAGCTTTCGGTGAGTTTTTTGCGTGAGCAGGGTTTCAGAACCGCCTGGAAAGACGATCCGCGCGAGGTGCATTACCTCTATGCCAACAGCTACGAACGTGAAGCCGCTGCGCAGTTGTTCGAGAAATGGCTGGAGACGCACCCGATGCCTCAGGCGTTGTTCACTACCTCTTTTGCACTTCTGCAAGGGGTAATGGATGTGACCTTACGGCGTGAAGGCAAGCTCCCCTCCGACCTGGCCATTGCCACTTTCGGCGATAACGAGCTGCTGGACTTTCTCCAGTGCCCGGTGCTGGCGGTAGCACAGCGTCATCGTGATGTGGCTGAACGCGTGCTGGAGATTGTGCTGGCGAGTCTGGATGAGCCTCGTAAACCGAAGCCAGGCCTGACGCGTATCAAACGTAATCTCTACCATCGCGGAATTTTAAGCCGTCATAAATGAAATGTTCGGGGCGGAGAAATCTGCCCCATTTTGTTGTGATAATTCGGGAAGATAATTCCCGGAGAGAAATTAGGATAATTCTTGAGGGATCATAATCTGCTATTTTTCTTAATTCATTCTGACGCTTAAATTGTCCTTTTAAGAACGACTGAGCCTTTTTAATCGGCTATTTTTGTATTACTTTGTTACAAACCCTCTTCGGTCGATGAATATTCAGACGTTTTTTCTCTTCCTTTGACAGCTGACCTGCTAACCGCCGCGTTTACCGTGTGTCCTGGTGAATCTGGCACTGTTATCCCCTGAGAATCTGTCATAAAATGCTGCCCGCGTCGCAAACTGACACTTTATATTTATCTGCGATGATATTGAGTGAGCTTTAACGCTAGTGTGCATATTCGGTTTTTTTCTTACAAATATTCATAACGTTAATTTTGCCTCGCCAGTTGTGCAGTTATTAACCAGGAGTGTTTATCTCTGTAAATAGAGGGCTTTCGGGTCCTTACAGGGAGAGTCCTGGCTTGACAAGCTTTTCCCTCGCTCCGTAAACTCCTTTAGGTGGGAATTTGTGGGTTAAAGTGGTGAGGAGGGGTGAGACTGGCATGTTCCGTGGAGCAACGTTAGTCAATCTCGACAGCAAAGGGCGTTTATCGGTACCAACCCGATACCGCGACCAGCTGATTGAGAACGCTGCGGGTCAAATGGTTTGCACCATTGACATTAACTCCCCCTGCCTGCTGCTTTACCCCCTGCCTGAATGGGAAATTATTGAGCAAAAGCTGTCGCGACTGTCGAGCATGAACCCGCAGGAACGCCGCGTGCAGCGGTTGTTATTGGGACATGCCAGTGAATGTCAGATGGATAACGCAGGGCGATTATTGATTGCGCCTGTATTACGGCAACATGCCGGTCTGACCAAAGAAGTGATGCTGGTCGGGCAGTTCAACAAATTTGAACTGTGGGATGAAACGACCTGGTATCAACAGGTCAAGGAAGATATCGACGCTGAGCAGTCTGATTCCGCGACATTATCGGAACGGCTGCAGGACTTGTCTCTATAAATATGATGGAAAATTATAAACATAAAACGGTGTTACTGGACGAGGCTGTTAACGGCCTGAATATCCGTCCGGATGGCATCTACATTGATGGCACTTTTGGTCGCGGTGGCCACTCGCGTTTGATCCTCTCCCAGCTGGGTGAGGAAGGACGTCTGCTGGCAATCGATCGCGATCCGCAGGCGATTGCCGTTGCACAGACCATCAATGATCCACGTTTTTCCATCGTGCATGGACCTTTCTCTGCGCTCGCGGAATACGTTGCTGAGCGCGGCCTGACGGGCAAGATCGACGGAATTCTTCTCGATCTTGGCGTCTCTTCACCTCAGCTTGATGATGCTGAACGCGGCTTCTCTTTTATGCGTGATGGTCCGCTGGACATGCGCATGGATCCGACGCGTGGTCAGTCTGCAGCCGAGTGGTTACAGACCGCTGACGAAGCGGATATTGCATGGGTCATCAAAACCTTTGGCGAAGAGCGCTTTGGCAAACGTATTGCGCGCGCCATTGTTGAGCGCAACCGCATTGAGCCAATGACTCGCACCAAAGAGCTGGCCGAAGTGATCGCGGCGGCGACGCCGGTGAAGGACAAACACAAACATCCCGCGACCCGTACCTTCCAGGCGGTTCGCATCTGGGTAAACAGTGAACTGGAGGAAATAGAGCTGGCGCTAAAAAGCTCGCTCGACGTGCTGGCCCCGGGTGGGCGGTTATCCATCATCAGCTTCCATTCGCTGGAAGACCGTATTGTGAAACGCTTTATGCGTGAACAAAGTCGCGGTCCACAGGTGCCAGCGGGGCTGCCGATGACGGAAGAACAACTCAGGAAGCTGGGTGGCCGTCAGTTGCGAGCACTAGGCAAGTTGATGCCGGGCGAAGAAGAGGTGGCAGAGAATCCACGTGCCCGTAGTTCAGTGCTGCGTGTTGCAGAGAGGACGAACGCATGATCGGCAGAGTGACAGAGACCCTCAGCAAAGTTAAGGATTCGTTAGGAAGCAACGAGCGCCATGCCTTGCCTGGCGTGATCGGCGACGATCTTTTGCGGTTCGGGAAACTGCCACTCTGCCTGTTCATTTGCATCATTGTTACAGCAGTTACGGTGGTGACCACCGCTCACCATACACGTTTATTGACTGCGCAACGCGAGCAGTTGGTACTGGAACGCGATGCGCTGGATATTGAATGGCGAAATCTGATCCTTGAAGAAAACGCGCTCGGCGATCACAGCCGGGTTGAACGGATCGCAACGGAAAAGCTGCAACTGCAGCATGTTGATCCTTCCCAGGAAAATATCGTAGTACAAAAATAAGGGAAAACGCGACGCATGAGAGCAGCGGCAAAAACGCTAAAACCAAAACGTCAGGAAGAACAGGCCAACTTTATCAGTTGGCGTTTTGCGTTGCTTTGCGGCTGCATTTTACTGGCGCTGGGTTTCCTGCTGGGACGCGTGGCCTGGTTACAAATCGTCGCGCCTGACATGCTGGTACGCCAGGGGGACATGCGTTCCCTTCGTGTCCAGGAAGTCGCCACTTCCCGCGGGATGATCACCGACCGTTCTGGCCGTCCTCTGGCGGTGAGCGTGCCGGTGAAGGCGATCTGGGCCGATCCGAAAGAGCTGCACGACGCGGGGGGGATCACGCTCGACAATCGCTGGAAAGCGCTGTCTGATGCGCTGAAAATGCCGCTCGATCAGCTGGCTTCCCGCGTTAATGCCAACCCGAAAGGGCGTTTTATCTATCTGGCGCGTCAGGTTAACCCTGACATGGCAGACTACATCCGCAAACTCAAGTTGCCGGGTATTCATCTGCGTGAAGAGTCACGCCGTTACTACCCGTCCGGCGAAGTAACCGCTCACCTCATTGGCTTTACCAACGTCGACAGCCAGGGGATTGAGGGCGTTGAAAAAAGCTTCGATAAGTGGCTCACCGGCCAGCCTGGCGAGCGAATCGTGCGTAAAGACCGCTATGGGCGCGTTATCGAAGATATCTCGTCTACGGACAGCCAGGCGGCACACAACCTGGCCCTGAGTATTGACGAGCGCCTGCAGGCGTTGGTCTACCGCGAGCTGAACAACGCTGTGGCATTCAACAAGGCGGAGTCAGGTAGCGCCGTGCTGGTGGATGTCAGCACCGGTGAAGTACTGGCGATGGCCAACAGCCCATCCTACAACCCGAACAATTTTACCGGTACCGCCAAAGATGCGATGCGTAACCGGGCCATTACCGACGTGTTCGAACCCGGCTCCACGGTAAAACCGATGGTCGTGATGACGGCGCTGCAACGCGGTATCGTCAATGAAAACACGGTTCTGAACACGATCCCATACCGTATCAACGGCCACGAGATAAAAGACGTGGCGCGCTACAGCGAATTGACCCTGACCGGGGTGTTACAGAAGTCGAGTAACGTCGGTGTTTCAAAGCTGGCGTTAGCGATGCCGTCCTCAGCGTTAGTAGAGACTTACTCACGTTTTGGACTTGGAAAGGCGACCAATTTGGGGTTGGTCGGAGAACGCAGTGGCTTATATCCTCAAAAACAACGGTGGTCTGACATAGAGAGGGCCACCTTCTCTTTCGGCTACGGGCTAATGGTAACCCCGTTACAGTTAGCGCGAGTCTACGCAACGATTGGCAGCTACGGCGTCTATCGCCCGCTGTCGATTACCAAAGTTGATCCACCGGTTCCGGGCGAGCGTATCTTCCCGGAATCTATCGTTCGCACTGTCGTGCATATGATGGAAAGCGTGGCGCTGCCTGGCGGTGGTGGCGTGAAGGCGGCGATTAAAGGTTATCGCATCGCCATCAAAACCGGTACAGCGAAAAAAGTGGGGCCAGACGGCCGCTACATCAACAAATACATTGCCTATACCGCAGGCGTTGCGCCTGCAAGCAATCCGCGTTTTGCGCTGGTGGTCGTGATAAACGATCCACAGGCGGGTAAATACTACGGCGGCGCCGTCTCTGCGCCTGTGTTTGGCGCCATCATGGGCGGCGTATTGCGCACCATGAACGTTGAACCGGATGCGCTGGCGACGGGCGAAAAAAGTGAATTTGTAATTAATCAAGGCGAGGGTACAGGTGGCAGATCGTAATTTGCGCGACCTTCTCGCTCCGTGGGTGCCAAATGCACCGGAGCGAGCACTGCGAGAGATGGTACTGGACAGCCGCGTAGCGGCTTCTGGCGATCTTTTTGTGGCGGTGGTCGGTCATCAGGCGGACGGGCGTCGTTATATCCCGCAGGCGATTGCGCAAGGTGTTGCTGCCATTATTGCTGAGGCCAAAGATGAGGCTACTGACGGCGAGATCCGTGAAATGCACGGTGTGCCGGTTATCTATCTCAGCCAGTTAAACGAGCGTCTTTCCGCGCTGGCGGGGCGTTTCTATCATGAGCCCTCTGACCAGCTGCGTCTGGTGGGCGTGACCGGGACAAACGGAAAAACCACCACCACGCAACTGATGGCGCAGTGGGCCCAGTTACTGGGTGAGACCGGCGCAGTCATGGGCACTGTCGGTAACGGCCTGCTGGGCAAAGTCATCCCGACAGAAAATACCACCGGCTCCGCGGTTGACGTACAGCATGTCCTTGCCGGTCTGGCAGAGCAGGGGGCCACCTTTGCGGCGATGGAAGTCTCTTCGCACGGTCTGGTGCAGCATCGCGTAGCGGCACTGAAGTTTGCCGCCTCGGTGTTCACAAACCTGAGCCGCGATCATCTTGATTATCATGGTGATATGGAGCATTACGAAGCCGCAAAATGGCTGCTTTACTCCACGCACCATTACGGACAAGCCATCATCAACGCCGACGACGACGTCGGTCGCCGCTGGCTGGCAGCGCTGCCGGACGCGGTTGCGGTGTCGATGGAAGATCATATTAATCCGAACTGCCATGGTCGCTGGCTGAAAGCGGTTGAGGTTCACTATCACGACAGCGGGGCGACGATCCGCTTTGCCTCCTCCTGGGGGGAAGGCGAAATTGAAAGCCGCCTGATGGGGGCGTTTAACGTCAGCAACCTGCTGCTGGCGCTGGCGACGCTGCTGGCGCTGGGTTATCCGATGGCTGAACTGCTTAAAACTGCCGCGCGTTTGCAACCGGTTTGTGGCCGTATGGAAGTGTTTAGTGCCCCTGGCAAGCCTACCGTCGTGGTGGATTATGCCCACACGCCGGATGCGCTGGAAAAAGCGCTGGAAGCGGCGCGTCTGCACTGCACTGGTAAACTCTGGTGCGTGTTTGGCTGCGGCGGCGATCGCGATAAAGGCAAACGCCCGCTGATGGGGGCTATTGCGGAACAGTTCGCGGATATTCCGGTTGTCACTGATGACAACCCGCGTACGGAAGAGCCGCGCGCCATCATCAATGACATTCTGGCGGGCATGCTGGACGCGGGCCGTGCTCGCGTCGTGGAAGGCCGTGCGGAAGCCGTGACGAACACCATCATGCAGGCTCAGGAGAACGATGTTGTCCTGCTGGCGGGTAAAGGTCATGAAGACTATCAGATTGTTGGCAACCGCCGTCTGGACTACTCGGACCGCGTAACGGCAGCACGCCTGCTGGGAGTCGTGGCATGATTAGCCTTTCATTAAGCCAGGCGGCTCAAATCCTGCAGGGCGACCTGTATGGTCAGGATCGCACCATTGATGCTGTGACGACGGACACCCGCAAAGTCACTGCCGGCTGTCTGTTTGTGGCCCTGAAAGGGGAGCGTTTTGATGCGCACGATTTTGCGGATAACGCCAAAGAAAATGGCGCCGGTGCGCTGCTGGTTAGCCGCAAGCTGGATAGCGATCTGCCACAGATTGTGGTGAAAGATACGCGTCTCGCGTTCGGTGAACTGGCTGCCTGGGTTCGTCAGCAGGTGCCGACGCGCGTCGTCGCCCTGACCGGGTCATCCGGCAAAACGTCCGTGAAAGAAATGACGGCGGCAATCCTGAGTCAGTGCGGCAATACGCTTTACACCGCGGGCAACCTCAATAATGACATCGGCGTGCCGATGACATTACTTCGCCTGACCAAAGAGCATGAATTTGCCGTGATCGAGTTAGGAGCTAACCACCAGGGAGAAATCGCCTGGACTGTGAGCCTGACTCGCCCGGAAGCCGCGCTGGTCAATAACCTGGCGGCTGCGCATCTGGAAGGTTTTGGTTCACTGGAAGGTGTGGCGAAAGCGAAAGGTGAGATCTACACCGGTCTGCCCGCAAACGGCATTGCCATTATGAATGCCGATAACAATGACTGGCTGAACTGGCAGAACATCATTGGCTCGCGTAAAACCTGGCGCTTCTCGCCAAATGCAGCCAACAGTGATTTTACCGCGACCAATATTCATGTGACGTCGCAGGGTACGGAATTCACGCTCATGACCCCAACGGGGGGCGTGGATGTGCTGTTGCCGCTTCCGGGCCGCCATAACATTGCCAATGCCCTTGCGGCAGCGGCGTTGTCGACCGCAGTGGGCGCATCACATGAAGCGATTAAAAACGGGCTGGCAAACTTAAAAGCCGTCCCGGGACGCCTGTTCCCCGTCCAGCTTGCGGAAAACAAATTGCTGCTGGATGACTCCTACAACGCGAACGTTGGCTCCATGACGGCGGCGGTGCAGGTGTTATCGGAGATGCCGGGCTACCGCATCATGGTGGTCGGTGATATGGCAGAGCTGGGCGACGAAAGCGAAGCCTGTCATACCCAGGTAGGGGAAGCGGCGAAAGCGGCAGGGCTGGACTGCGTCCTGAGCGCAGGAAAACTGAGCCAGGCGATTAGCCAGGCCAGCGGCGTTGGTGAACATTTTGCCGATAAAGCCGCGTTGATTGAGCGCCTTAAGGCATTAATTACAGAAAAACAAATTGTGACAGTGTTAGTGAAAGGTTCACGTAGTGCCGCCATGGAAGAGGTTGTGCACGCATTACAGGAGAACGGGACATGTTAGTTTGGCTGGCCGAACATTTGGTCAAATATTATTCAGGCTTTAACGTCTTTTCCTATCTGACGTTTCGCGCCATCGTCAGCCTGCTGACTGCGCTGTTCATCTCATTGTGGATGGGCCCGCGCATGATTGCCCGTCTGCAAAAACTCTCTTTCGGTCAGGTTGTGCGTAACGACGGTCCGGAATCGCACTTCAGCAAGCGCGGTACGCCGACCATGGGCGGGATCATGATCCTGACCGCCATTGTCGTTTCCGTGCTGTTGTGGGCATACCCGTCCAACCCGTATGTCTGGTGTGTGCTGACGGTACTGGTGGGGTACGGGATCATCGGTTTTGTTGATGATTATCGTAAAGTCGTTCGCAAAGATACCAAGGGGTTGATCGCGCGCTGGAAATATTTCTGGATGTCGGTGATCGCGCTGGGCGTGGCCTTCGCGCTGTATCTGGCAGGCAAAGACACGCCAGCGACCGAGCTGGTCGTGCCGTTCTTTAAAGACGTGATGCCACAGCTGGGGCTGTTTTATATCCTGCTGGCCTACTTCGTGATTGTGGGCACCGGTAACGCGGTGAACCTGACCGACGGTCTGGATGGCCTGGCCATTATGCCAACCGTCTTTGTAGCCGCCGGCTTTGCACTGGTGGCGTGGGCGACCGGTAACATGAACTTTGCGAACTACCTGCACATCCCTTATCTGCGTCACGCGGGTGAGCTGGTGATCGTCTGTACGGCGATTGTCGGTGCAGGGCTGGGCTTCCTGTGGTTCAACACCTATCCGGCGCAGGTCTTTATGGGTGACGTTGGTTCACTGGCATTGGGCGGCGCGCTTGGCATTATTGCTGTGCTGCTGCGTCAGGAATTTCTGCTGGTGATCATGGGTGGCGTGTTTGTGGTTGAGACCCTGTCGGTGATTTTGCAGGTCGGCTCCTTCAAGCTGCGCGGACAGCGCATCTTCCGTATGGCGCCTATTCACCATCACTATGAACTGAAAGGCTGGCCGGAGCCGCGCGTCATTGTGCGCTTCTGGATTATTTCGCTGATGCTGGTGCTGATTGGCCTGGCAACGCTGAAGGTACGTTAATCATGGCAGATTACCAGGGCAAAAAGGTCGTTATCATCGGGTTAGGTCTCACGGGCCTGTCCTGCGTGGACTTTTTCCTCGCGCGTGGCGTGACGCCGCGCGTGATGGATACGCGTGTCTCTCCGCCGGGTCTGGAAAAACTGCCGGAACAGGTTGAACGCCACCTTGGTGGTCTGAATGATGACTGGCTGCTGGCAGCCGATCTGATTGTCGCAAGCCCGGGTATGGCGCTGGCACATCCTTCACTGAGCGCTGCCGCGGATGCAGGCGTTGAGATTATCGGCGATATCGAGCTGTTCTGCCGCGAAGCGCAGGCACCGGTTATCGCGATTACTGGTTCTAACGGCAAAAGCACCGTCACCACCCTGGTGGGCGAGATGGCGAAAGCGGCGGGCATGAACGTCGGAGTCGGCGGTAATATCGGCCTGCCGGCGCTGATGCTGCTGGACAAAGGCTGTGAGCTGTATGTCCTCGAGCTTTCAAGCTTCCAGCTGGAAACCACCTCCAGCCTGCATGCTGCCGCTGCGACGATCCTCAACGTGACTGAAGATCATATGGACAGGTATCCATTTGGTCTGCAGCAGTACCGTGCCGCCAAGTTGCGCGTTTATGAGAATGCAAAGGTCTGCGTCGTTAACGCAGATGATGCGCTGACCATGCCGGTGCGCGGCGCGGATGAGCGCTGCATCAGTTTTGGCATCACCATGGGTGATTACCACCTGAACCGTCAGCTGGGCGAAACCTGGCTGCGTGTGAAAGGTGAGAAAGTGCTGAACGTGAAAGAGATGAAACTTTCTGGTCAGCATAACTATACCAATGCGCTGGCGGCGCTGGCGCTGGCGGACGCTGTCGGGCTGCCACGCTCCTCCAGCCTGAAAGCGTTGACCACGTTTTCCGGTCTGGCGCACCGTTTCCAGCTCGCGCTGGAGCATAACGGCGTGCGCTGGATTAACGACTCCAAAGCCACCAACGTGGGAAGCACCGAGGCCGCGCTGAACGGCCTGCACGTTGACGGTACTCTGCATTTACTGCTGGGCGGCGACGGCAAATCTGCCGATTTCTCCTCCCTGAAGCCGTATCTCTCAGGTGATAACATCCGCCTGTACTGCTTCGGCCGTGACGGCGGCGAGCTGGCTGAGCTGCGCCCTGAGATTGCCGAGCAGACCGAAACCATGGAACAGGCGATGCGGCTGATTGCCCCTCGCGTGAAGCCAGGCGATATGGTGCTGCTCTCTCCGGCGTGTGCCAGCCTCGATCAATTCAAGAATTTCGAACAGCGTGGTGATGTCTTTACCCGTCTGGCGAAGGAGTTAGGCTGATGCGTTTATCTCTCCCTCGCCTGAAAATGCCGCGCCTGCCAGGATTTGGGATCCTGGTATGGCTGTTTGCGGCACTCAAAGGCTGGGTGATGGGCTCTCGTCAAAAAGATAACGACAGCCTGATCATGTACGATCGCACGCTGTTCTGGCTCACGCTGGGACTGGCGGCGATCGGCTTTATCATGGTGACGTCTGCTTCCATGCCCGTCGGGCAGCGTCTGGCGAACGATCCTTTCCTGTTTGCCAAGCGTGATGGCCTGTACATCATCCTGGCGTTCTGCCTGGCGCTGGTCACCCTGCGTCTGCCGATGGAGTTCTGGCAGCGGCACAGTACGGCGATGCTGATCGCCTCGATTATTATGCTGCTGATTGTTCTGGTCGTCGGGAGCTCCGTTAACGGGGCATCCCGCTGGATTGCCTTTGGCCCGCTGCGTATTCAGCCTGCGGAATTTACCAAGCTTTCCCTGTTCTGCTACCTGGCGAACTACCTGGTGCGTAAAGTGGATGAAGTGCGTAACAACCTGCGCGGCTTCTTAAAACCGATGGGCGTGATTCTGGTGCTGGCGGTGTTACTGCTGGCGCAGCCTGACCTGGGTACGGTGGTCGTACTGTTTGTAACGACGCTGGCCATGCTGTTCCTGGCGGGCGCAAAACTGTGGCAGTTCATCGCTATCATCGGGATGGGGATATCAGCGGTTGTGCTGCTGATCCTCGCCGAGCCTTACCGTATTCGCCGTGTGACCTCTTTCTGGAACCCGTGGGAAGACCCGTTCGGCAGTGGTTACCAGCTGACGCAGTCGCTGATGGCCTTTGGGCGCGGTGAAGTCTGGGGACAGGGTCTGGGCAACTCGGTTCAAAAACTGGAGTATTTACCGGAAGCGCACACTGACTTCATCTTCTCCATTATTGCGGAAGAACTGGGTTATATCGGTGTGGTATTAGCGTTATTAATGGTATTCTTCGTCGCTTTCCGTGCCATGTCCATCGGCCGGAAAGCGCTGGAGATCGATCACCGCTTCTCAGGCTTCTTAGCCTGCTCAATTGGTATCTGGTTTAGTTTCCAGGCATTGGTTAACGTCGGGGCCGCAGCGGGCATGCTGCCGACCAAAGGTCTGACGTTGCCGTTGATCAGTTATGGTGGTTCCAGTCTGTTGATTATGTCGACGGCCATCATGCTGTTGTTGCGCATAGATTATGAAACGCGTCTGGAAAAAGCCCAGGCGTTTACACGAGGTTCACGATGAATCAACCGAAGCGGTTAATGGTGATGGCAGGCGGTACCGGCGGACACGTGTTCCCGGGGCTGGCGGTTGCGCACCATTTAATGGATCAGGGCTGGCAGGTACGCTGGCTGGGAACCGCAGACCGCATGGAAGCCGATCTGGTACCGAAGCACGGTATCGAGATCGACTTTATTCGTATTTCTGGCCTTCGAGGCAAAGGCCTCAAGGCAATGCTGCTGGCACCGGTGCGTATTTTTAACGCCTGGCGTCAGGCGCGCACCATCATGAAGCGCTTTAAGCCTGATGTGGTGCTGGGCATGGGCGGGTATGTCTCGGGTCCTGGCGGGCTGGCCGCGTGGTCGTTAGGGATTCCCGTCGTGCTGCATGAGCAGAACGGTATTGCCGGCCTGACCAACAAGTGGCTGGCGAAAATCGCCACCAAAGTGATGCAGGCGTTTCCCGGTGCGTTTCCGAAAGCAGACGTGGTGGGTAACCCGGTGCGTGTCGACGTGCTGGCGCTGCCGCTGCCGGATGCTCGCCTGGCGGGTCGTGAAGGGCCGGTTCGTGTGCTGGTCGTCGGCGGTTCGCAGGGGGCGCGCATTTTAAACCAGACGATGCCGCAGGTTGCCGCAAAGCTGGGCGATGCCGTTACCATCTGGCATCAAAGTGGAAAAGGCGCTCAGCAGACCGTTGAGCAGGCTTATGCCGAGGCAGGCCAGCCGCAGCATAACGTCACCGAGTTTATCGATGACATGGCCGCCGCTTATGCCTGGGCCGATGTCGTCGTTTGTCGCTCAGGTGCACTGACGGTGAGCGAGATTGCCGCCGCCGGGTTGCCGGCCCTGTTTGTGCCGTTCCAGCACAAAGACAGACAGCAGTACTGGAACGCATTGCCGCTCGAGAAGGCCGGCGCGGCGAAAATTTTTGAGCAGCCACAGTTTACCGCCGACGCGGTCGCCACCACCCTGGCAGGCTGGAACAGAGACGTATTACTGGAGATGGCAGAACGCGCGCGCGCGACCGCTATTCCTGATGCGACTGAACGGGTGGCAAAAGAAGTGAGCCTGGCATCCCAGGCTTAACCCTCGCAGCGCGTGAAGCGCGGCACGAATTTTAAGTAGTCGATGGCGTTTAGAGAATGAATACACAACAACTGGCAAAACTGCGTTCAATCGTGCCCGAGATGCGTCGCGTCCGGCACATTCACTTTGTTGGCATCGGTGGTGCTGGCATGGGCGGTATTGCCGAAGTGTTAGCTAACGAAGGCTATCAGATCAGCGGGTCTGACCTGGCGCCAAACCCTGTTACGCAGCAGCTGGCGTCACTTGGGGCGACTATCTATTTCAACCATCGCCCGGAAAACGTGCGCGATGCGAGCGTGGTGGTGGTATCGAGTGCCATCTCCTCTGACAACCCGGAAATCGTTGCCGCCCATGAAGCGCGCATTCCGGTGATCCGCCGCGCAGAAATGCTGGCGGAACTGATGCGTTTCCGTCACGGCATTGCGATTGCCGGGACCCACGGTAAAACCACGACCACGGCGATGGTTTCCAGTATTTATGCGGAAGCGGGTCTTGACCCGACGTTCGTCAACGGCGGTTTGGTAAAAGCCGCTGGCGTGCATGCGCGTCTGGGACACAGTCGTTATCTGATTGCGGAAGCGGATGAAAGCGATGCGTCGTTCCTGCACCTGCAGCCGATGGTGGCGATTGTCACGAACATCGAAGCTGACCATATGGATACCTACCAGGGTGACTTCGAGAACTTAAAGCAGACCTTTATCAACTTCCTGCATAACCTGCCGTTCTATGGACGTGCGGTAATGTGCGTAGACGATCCGGTCATTCGCGAGCTTCTGCCGCGCGTGGGTCGTCAAATCACCACTTACGGCTTCAGTGAAGACGCTGACGTCCGCGTGGAAGAGTACAAACAGATTGGCGCGCAGGGACACTTCACTCTGGCGCGTCAGGACAAAGAGCTGCTCCACGTGACGCTGAATGCGCCGGGGCGTCATAACGCTCTTAACGCCGCTGCGGCAGTGGCCGTGGCGACGGAAGAAGGCATTGATGACGACGCAATCCTGCGTGCGCTGGAAAGCTTCCAGGGGACCGGGCGTCGTTTCGACTTCCTCGGTGAATTCCCGCTGGATGCCGTAAACGGTAAAACCGGCACTGCGATGCTGGTGGACGACTACGGTCACCATCCGACTGAAGTCGACGCCACCATTAAAGCCGCACGTGCAGGCTGGCCTGACAAAAATCTGGTGATGATCTTCCAGCCGCACCGTTTCACGCGTACGCGCGATCTGTACGACGATTTCGCCAGCGTCCTGTCACAGGTGGATACGCTGCTGATGCTGGACGTATATTCCGCAGGCGAAACACCGATTCCGGGCGCGGACAGCCGTTCCCTGTGTCGCACGATTCGCGGACGCGGTAAAGTTGACCCTATTCTGGTTTCTGACCCGGCACAGGTGGCGGAAATTCTGGCACCGGTCCTCACCGGTAACGATTTGATTCTGATTCAGGGCGCGGGAAATATCGGTAAAATCGCCCGTACCTTAGCGGAAATCAAACTGAAGCCGCAAAACCAGGAGGATGAGCATCATGGCTGATAAGATTGCTGTCCTGTCTGGTGGTACCTCCGCAGAGCGTGAGGTTTCCCTGAATTCCGGCGCTGCGGTGCTGGCGGGCCTGCGTGAGGGCGGCGTTAATGCCCACCTGGTTGATCCAAGAGAGGTCGACGTAACGCAATTAAAAGCGCTGGGCTTCGATAAAGTCTTTATCGCGTTACATGGCCGGGGGGGGG
>NZ_JAIWJZ010000114.1:0-2676 GCF_020216105.1 Enterobacter sp. K16B | reverse complement strand
TCCCGAGGGACAAAAAAACCGCCACATTGCTGTTGGCGGTTTTTTTATTGCTGTGTGTCGTCTTAGTATCAGTAGAAATCGCAGGTCGCTTTCTCGGCCTGGTCCATCCACACCGGCTTCTCGCTGGTTTTCGCCCAGACGCGGTGCAGATAGCTGTAAAAGCGTGCACGATCTTTCCAGAACAGCATCACCGGCAGGGCCAGTACACCAGCCACTACGGCGAAAGTGCGACGCATGAACACGATATGAGCCGGATACTCTTTATAAAGATCCATATTTTCTCCCCTATAGTTGGCCGGAAACGTCATCCGGAAAATTCAAAATCTGTGACCTGGCTAAAATAATATCGCTTTGTTTGTAATTTTACTACTCATCCGACCACTTATTTTCGTCTGTTTAGTGAAAATTTACCTTCACGTCGTAATTAAGTTACAAAAAAGTTAACGATTTACTTATCAATAGTTAAATTGTGGTTTTTGCCATTTTTATACTTTTTTTACACCCGCCCTTCTCATTTTTGCGAAATCTTTGCGCCGGAAATCCTACCGTTAGAGCAACAACAAAAGTCACCCGGAGGTGGATTGTGAGTGCAGGTCTTATTACCGGCATCGTGCTGGTGTTCCTGTTATTGGGTTATCTGGTTTATGCCCTGATTAACGCGGAGGCATTCTGATGGCTGCTCAGGCGTTTTTGCTTATTGCCAGCTTCTTAGCGGTATTGTTCGTTCTGGCAAGGCCGCTGGGATCGGTACTGGCACGGCTGATTAACAACGTCCCCTTGCCCGGCAAGGGAAGTGTTGAAAAAGGGATCTGGCGTGTACTGGGAATCGACGATCGGGAGATGAACTGGCGTGAATACCTGTTCGCCATTCTGCTGCTGAATATCGCGGGGCTCATTGCGCTTTTTGCCATGCTAATGCTGCAGGGCGCCCTGCCGCTGAATCCGCAACACTTACCGGGTTTGTCCTGGCATCTTGCGCTGAACACGGCGGTCAGCTTTGTCACCAACACCAACTGGCAGTCCTATGCCGGTGAAACCACGCTCAGCTACTTCAGCCAGATGGCCGGGTTAACCGTGCAGAATTTCCTCTCTGCTGCCAGCGGTATCGCGGTGATCTTTGCCCTGACGCGTGCGTTTGCGCGTCAAAAAATCAGTACCCTTGGAAATGCCTGGGTCGATTTGACACGCATTACCCTGTGGATCCTGCTGCCGATTGCGCTGCTGATCGCGCTGTTCTTTATTCAGCAAGGCTCCCTGCAAAACCTGCTGCCTTACACGCCATATACCTCCCTTGAAGGCGCAAAACAGCTCCTGCCGATGGGGCCAGTGGC
This sequence comes from Enterobacter sp. K16B, assembly GCF_020216105.1. Classification (NCBI taxonomy): domain Bacteria; kingdom Pseudomonadati; phylum Pseudomonadota; class Gammaproteobacteria; order Enterobacterales; family Enterobacteriaceae; genus Enterobacter; species Enterobacter sp. K16B. The sequence goes on along the minus strand of NZ_JAIWJZ010000114.1, from coordinate 1,345 downwards.
GTCACAGGAGGCCATCAAGATGCTGGGGACGAACGGGGGTGGTTTCTTTAACGCCAACTCGTCGCATCCGTTTGAAAACCCCACCGCACTGACCAATTTTGTGCAGATGCTGGCGATCTTCCTGATCCCCGCCGCGCTCTGCTTCGCCTTTGGCGACGTGGTCAACGATCGCCGTCAGGGGCGCACCCTGCTCTGGACCATGTCGCTTATCTTTGCGGTCTGCGTAGCGCTGGTGATGTGGGCCGAATGGCAGGGTAATCCGCACTTCCTTTCACTGGGTGCCGATAGCGCGATCAACATGGAAGGGAAAGAGAGCCGCTTTGGCATTCTCGCCAGCAGTCTGTATGCGGTGGTTACCACGGCAGCCTCTTGCGGGGCGGTTAACGCCATGCATGACTCGTTTACCGCACTGGGTGGCATGATCCCGATGTGGCTGATGCAGATTGGCGAAGTGGTGTTTGGCGGTGTGGGCTCCGGTCTTTACGGCATGCTGCTGTTCGTACTGCTGGCGGTGTTTATTGCCGGTCTGATGATTGGCCGCACACCGGAATACCTGGGGAAAAAAATCGACGTTCGCGAAATGAAATTAACCGCACTGGCGATTCTGGTCACCCCGGCGCTTGTACTGCTCGGCACCGCACTGGCCCTGATGACCGAGGCCGGACGCAGCGGCATTTTTAACCCTGGGATCCACGGCTTTAGCGAAGTGCTCTATGCCGTCTCCTCTGCCGCCAACAACAACGGCAGCGCCTTTGCAGGCTTAAGCGCCAACTCACCGTTCTGGAACTGTCTGCTGGCGTTCTGCATGTTTGTGGGTCGCTTCGGGATCATTGTGCCGGTTATGGCGATTGCCGGATCGCTGGTGAATAAAAAAATTCAACCGACCACTACCGGCACATTGCCGACCCACGGCGCGCTGTTTATCGGCCTGCTGACGGGCACCGTGTTGCTGGTCGGCGCCCTGACCTTTATCCCCGCCCTCGCGTTAGGCCCGGTCGCGGAATACCTCTCTTTACGCTGATTTTGCGGAGAAATTGTCATGAGTCGTAAACAACTGGCCCTGTTCGAACCGTCATTAGTTCGCCAGGCGCTCATGGATGCGGTGAAAAAACTCAGCCCGCGCGTGCAGTGGCACAACCCGGTGATGTTTATTGTCTGGGCGGGAAGCGTCCTGACCACCGCCCTGGCGATTGCCATGGGAACGGGCCACATGCCGGGAAACGCGATGTTTACCGGTGCCATCAGCCTGTGGCTGTGGTTTACCGTGCTGTTCGCCAACTTCGCAGAGGCGCTGGCGGAAGGCCGGAGTAAAGCCCAGGCCAACAGCCTGAAAGGAGTGAAAAAA
>NZ_JAIWJZ010000113.1:0-5962 GCF_020216105.1 Enterobacter sp. K16B | reverse complement strand
CGCCGCGCCCCTCCACCGTCAGCGGCCATCTTTTTCCCCGAGGTGAAAACCTTCACGTTCGGCACCGGTGCAGCCGACGCTTTCGCGTCGGTTTTGTGCATGGCATCCAGCAAACGTCTTTTGGTGTCGGCGCCAATAGACTGCGGTTTGCCGTGAGCATTAATGTAACTGAGGCTGATCCCCGCCGCCTGCGCGGCGCTGTCCAGACGTTTACTCTCCATCGCGCTTCCTTAGCGTTTTGCCTGCCAGATACGGGCCTGATAATCACGGATTGAGCGGTCAGAGCTGAACATACCGCAGCGGGCAGTGTTCAGAATGCACGCCCGGGTCCACGCTTCCTGGTCGCGATACAGCACGTCGACCTGTTTTTGCGCGTCCACATAGGCTGTGAAATCGGCCATCACCAGATACGGGTCACCGCCGTGTTTGTCCATGCTGTGCAGCATCTGGTCAAACGCGTGCTTATCGCCGTCGCTGTATTTACCGCTTTCCAGCTCTTTCAGTACCGCATCCAGCACTTTGTCTTTCTTGCGCCACTTCACCGGATCGTAACCTTTGGCCTTAATGGCTTTCACCTCTTCCACGGTGTGGCCGAAAATAAAGATATTCTCTTCACCCACCTTCTCGGCGATTTCGACGTTGGCCCCGTCGAGCGTACCGACGGTCAGCGCGCCATTCAGCGCCAGCTTCATGTTGCCGGTGCCGGAGGCTTCTTTACCCGCAGTCGAGATCTGCTCGGAGATATCCGCCGCCGGGATCAGCATTTCAGCCGCAGAGACGCAGTAGTCCGGCAGGAACACCACCTTCAGCTTGTCGCCCACTTTCGGATCGTTGTTGATCGCCGCCGCCACTTTGTTGATGGCGAGGATGATGTTTTTCGCCAGATAGTAGCCCGGCGCCGCTTTCGCACCGAACAGGAACACGCGCGGTACGCGGTCGGCCTGCGGGTTCTCGCGGATCTCTTTGTACAGCGCCAGAATGTGCAGCAGGTTCAGGTGCTGGCGTTTGTACTCGTGCAGGCGTTTGATCTGGATATCGAAAATGGCATGCGGGTTGATCTCAATCCCGGTACGCGCTTTAACAAACGCCGCCAGACGAACTTTGTTCTCCTGCTTGATGGCGCGGTACTGCTCGCGGAATTTTGCGTCGTCCGCATATTTTTCCAGATTGATGAGCTGGTCCAGATCGTTGGCCCACTCCTTCTTCAGGGTTTTGTCCAGCAGACCGGCCAGCAGCGGGTTGCACTGCTTGATCCAGCGACGCGGCGTAATGCCGTTGGTCACGTTATGGAATTTGGTCGGCCACAGCTGGTGGTATTCCGGGAAGAGGTCTTTCACCACCAGATCCGAGTGCAGCGCCGCCACGCCGTTCACCGCGAAGCCGCTCACCACGCACATGTTCGCCATGCGAACCTGCTTATCGTGGACCACCGCCAGCTTCGCCCAGACCGCTTTGTTGCCCGGCCAGGTTTTATCCACCAGCGTTTTAAACTGGTCGTTAATCTTGTTGATGATCTGCATGTGGCGCGGCAGGAGGTTTTTCACCAGCTTCTCATCCCAGCACTCCAGCGCTTCTGGCATCAGGGTGTGGTTGGTGTAAGCGAAGGTGCGGCTGGTAATCGCCCAGGCGTCATCCCAGCTCAGCTGATGCTCGTCGATCAGCACGCGCAGCAGCTCAGGAATGGCAATGGTCGGGTGCGTGTCGTTGAGCTGAATCACTTCGAAGTCCGGCAGCTGCGCCAGCTTGCGGCCTGCCAGATGATGGCGGCGCAGAATGTCCGCCACAGAGCAGGCGCACTGGAAATACTGCTGCATCAGACGCAGTTTTTTACCCGCCAGGTGGTTGTCGTTCGGGTAGAGCACCTTGGTCAGCTTCTCGGCGTCGATGCCCTGCTGCTCGGCGCGCAGGAAATCGCCGTCGTTGAATTTGGTCAGGTTAAACGGATGCGCATGCTTCGCCTGCCACAGACGCAGCGGCTGCGCAACGCCGTTACGGTAGCCGAGAACTGGCAGGTCCCAGGCTTCACCGGTGATGGTGAACGCCGGTTCCCAGCGCCCCTGTTTCGTGACTTTCCCGCCAATCCCGACCTGCACATCCAGCTGCGCGTTATGGCGGAACCACGGGTAGGTGTTACGGTGCCAGTCGTCCGGCGCTTCCATCTGATGGCCATCGGCAAATGACTGACGGAACAGACCGTACTGATAGTTCAGGCCATAGCCAATCGCCGACTGGCCGACGGTTGCCATGGAGTCCAGGAAACAGGCCGCCAGACGCCCCAGACCACCGTTACCCAGCGCAGGGTCAATCTCTTCTTCAAGCAGGTCGGTCAGGTTAATGTCGTGCTCTTTCAGCACGTCCCCCACCTCCTGATACCAGCCGAGGTTCAACAGGTTGTTGCCCGTCAGACGGCCAATCAGGAACTCCATTGAGATGTAGTTGACATGGCGCTGACCTTTTACCGGTTTTGCCAGAGGTTGAGCATCCAGCTGCTCTGCGAGCGCACCGCTCACTGCCTGCCACCACTGGTGAGGCGTCATTTCGTTAGCAGCATGAAGGCCAAAACGCTGCCACTGACGCGTCAGGGCAGCCTGGAATTGAGCTTTGTTGAAGGTAGGCTGTGACATAGGGGATCGGCATCCTTTAGAAAGAAAACACAAGTTGGCGCTAGTGTGCCTGGCTCATTTCACCTCTTCCTCCTCCCGCAGGGGATTAGACAGGGAGGAGTAGCGGGGATGAGCAGAAAAGTGTGATCGAGGCCACTCTCAGAGCATAGTTCGAGTGTGCCCGGAAGAGGAAATAGTCACCGTGGAGAATGTCAAAGAAATGAAATGCAGTTTCGGCTGAAATTAAAACGCGCTGAAATGATTACTTACGTAGAATAATATTTCTGCAATCAGGTCATTACTAAGGAGATTATTAATCCCCCTTAACTTTACACCGGGTATATTAAATTTTCCGTCACTATCCCTTTCTGAAACCAGTTTCAGCGCAGCCGCAGCACAGCCATACAAGCCAGCACTGACAAGGCATCAAAGCCCTTTCCAGAAAGTTCCGCCAGCCGCCTGAATGTTTTGTGACAGAGTGCAAATTCAGAGCCACCAAATTCAGACATAACTTGCAATAGTTAACTTATTGGCCGACCTTATATCTATTAATTACGAAGCGCAAAAAAAATAAAATCTCTCGTCCCCACAGTGAAGTGAAACCTATGTTGATTCCGTCAAAATTAAGTCGCCCGGTTCGCCTTGACCATACCGTGGTCCGCGAGCGTCTGTTGGCTAAACTTTCCGGCGCACATAATTTCCGACTGGCGCTGGTTACGAGCCCTGCAGGTTATGGAAAAACAACGCTCATTTCGCAATGGGCAGCAGGTAAGAGCGATCTTGGCTGGTACTCCCTTGATGAGGGCGATAACCAGCAAGAGCGTTTTGCCAGCTATCTGATTGCCGCTATTCAGCAGGCAACCAATGGACACTGCGTCGCCAGCGAGGTGATGGTGCAAAAGCGCCAGTACGCCAGCCTGTCCTCCCTTTTCTCCCAGCTGTTTATCGAGCTGGCCGAATGGCATCGCCCGCTATACGTGGTGATTGATGATTACCACCTCATTACCAACCCGGTGATTCATGAATCGATGCGTTTCTTCCTGCGCCATCAGCCGGAAAACCTGACCTTAGTGGTGCTGTCACGCAATCTGCCACAGCTGGGGATTGCAAACCTGCGCGTGCGCGATCAGCTTCTCGAAGTGGGCAGCCAGCAGCTGGCCTTTACCCACCAGGAAGCAAAACAGTTCTTTGACTGCCGCCTGACGTCACCGATTGAGGCCGCCGAAAGCAGCCGCCTGTGCGACGACGTCGCCGGCTGGGCGACGGCGCTGCAGCTCATCGCCCTCTCTGCACGACAAAACAACAGCCCGGCGCATCAGTCTGCGCGCCGCCTGGCGGGCATCAACGCCAGCCACCTTTCGGATTACCTCGTGGACGAGGTGCTGAACAGCGTTGATCCGGCGACCCGCAATTTCCTGCTGAAAAGCTCGCTGCTACGCTCCATGAACGATGCGTTAATCGTGCGCGTGACGGGGTGTGAAAACGGTCAGCTACAGCTTGAAGAGATTGAACGTCAGGGCCTGTTCCTGACCCGCATGGACGACCCCGGCGAGTGGTTTAGTTATCACCCGCTGTTTGGCAGCTTCCTGCGCCAGCGTTGCCAGTGGGAGCTGGCGGTTGAACTGCCGGAAATTCACCGCGCCGCCGCCGAAAGCTGGATGGCGCAGGGCTTCCCGAGCGAAGCCATTCACCACGCCCTGGCGGCGGGTGATGCCAGCATGCTGCGCGATATCCTTCTCAACCATGCGTGGGGCCTGTTTAACCACAGCGAACTGACGCTGCTGGAAGAGTCGCTTAAAGCCCTGCCGTGGGAAAGCCTGCTGGAGAACCCGCGTCTGGTTCTGCTTCAGGCCTGGCTGATGCAGAGCCAGCATCGCTACAGCGAAGTGAACACCTTGCTGGCCCGCGCGGAGCAGGAGATGGAAAGCAACATGGATACGCCCCTGCACGGTGAATTTAACGCCCTGCGGGCCCAGGTAGCAATTAACGACGGCGACCCGGATGAGGCTGAACGCCTGGCGATGGTTGCCCTGGATGAACTGCCGCTCGCTAACTTCTACAGCCGGATTGTTGCCACGTCGGTACACGGTGAAGTGCTGCACTGCAAAGGCGAGCTGACGCGCTCCCTGTCGCTGATGCAACAAACCGAGCAGATGGCGCGTCGCCATGATGTCTGGCATTACGCGCTGTGGAGCCTGATCCAGCAAAGCGAAATTTTGTTCGCGCAGGGGTTCCTGCAGGCCGCCTGGGAAAACCAGGAAAAAGCGTTCCAGCTGATTCGTGAACAGCATCTTGAACAGCTGCCGATGCACGAGTTCCTGCTGCGTATTCGCGCTCAGCTCCTGTGGGCATGGTCGCGTCTGGATGAAGCCGAAAGCTGCGCCCGCCAGGGTGTGGACGTCCTCTCCAGCTTCCAGCCTCAGCAGCAGCTGCAGTGTCTGGCGCTGCTGGTGCAGTGCTCGCTGGCGCGCGGCGATCTCGATAACGCCCGCAACCATCTTAACCGCCTGGAAAACCTGCTCGGCAACGGTCAGTATCATAGCGACTGGGTTTCAAACGCCGATAAGGTCCGGGTGATTTACTGGCAGATGACCGGCGATAAAAAATCCGCCGCCAACTGGTTACGCCAGACGCCAAAACCGGAATTTGCCAATAACCACTTCCTGCAGAGCCAGTGGCGCAACATTGCCCGCGCGCAGATCCTGCTTGGTGAATTAGAGCCCGCAGAGATTGTGCTGGAGGAGTTGAACGAGAACGCGCGCAGCCTGCGTCTGATGAGCGACCTCAACCGCAACCTGCTCCTGCAAAACCAGCTCTACTGGCAGGCGGGCCGTAAAAACGATGCGCAGCGCGTGCTGCTGGAAGCGCTACAGCTGGCTAACCGCACCGGGTTTATCAGCCACTTTGTGATTGAAGGTGAAGTGATGGCGCAGCAGCTGCGTCAGCTTATTCAGCTTAATACGCTGCCGGAGCTGGATCAGCATCGCGCCCAGCGCATTCTGCGCGAGATTAACCAGCATCATCGCCACAAGTTTGCCCATTTCGACGAGAACTTCGTTGAACGTCTGCTGAACCACCCTGAAGTGCCGGAACTGATCCGTACCAGCCCGCTGACACAGCGCGAATGGCAGGTTCTGGGGCTGATCTATTCCGGTTACAGCAATGAGCAGATTGCCGGTGAGCTGGCGGTGGCGGCGACCACCATCAAAACGCATATCCGCAATCTGTATCAGAAGCTGGGTGTGGCGCATCGTCAGGATGCGGTGCAGCATGCGCAGCAATTGTTGAAGATGATGGGGTACGGAGTTTAGTTTTGTGCGGCCTGATGCCCTCACCCCGGCCCTCTCCCACAGGGAGAG